>JBBQUX010000016.1:0-40656 GCA_038212135.1 Bacteroidales bacterium
GGCAGAAAAAGGCATTCTTGTTGTTAATAGTGCTGGTAACTCAGGCGGCGATTTTGATCCATGGAAATATATTGGTGCTCCTGCTGATGGCGACAGTGTTTTTTCAATAGGAGCTGTTGATGCTAATGGCTACAGGGCAGGTTTTAGTTCATTGGGTCCAACATACGACCGAAGAATTAAACCAACTGTTTCGGGACAGGGTCAGAACAGCTCCATTTATTCTCCTGGGGGATTAGGTAACAGCAGTGGTACATCATTCTCATCACCAATCATTTGTGGAATAACAGCTTGCTACTGGCAGGCATTTCCACTGCTAAATAACATGGAAATAATTGAAGCTATCAAAGTTGCCTCAAGCCAGGCAAACGAACCGGACTCATTACTTGGATGGGGGATTCCGAATTATGAGTTGGCTTATACCTCGCTCTCTGTATCTGATCATTCTATTAAAAAGAATCTTACCATATATCCTAATCCTGTTTCCGACAAATTTACTATTGTACTACCAGTTTCAATAAGCGGTAAATATAGTCTTGAGATAATCGATCTTCAGGGAAAAATTGTGTATTCTCTTAACGGGTCTGAAAATGTGTTACGCAGTATACAGATAAATGATATCAGCTTTTTTACGGCAGGCATCTATATGGTTAAAGTGTCGAACGGTACATCTATCTTTACAGGAAAGATAATAAAGAGATAACTTTTACCCCATATTTTGAAACCGGTCTTTGCGCCGGTTTTTTTTATTGCCTGATTTATCTGCCATTTATACTATTCTTCGATTTTTAAAATAACTTCCGGTAATCAACTTGTAATTTGATTGAAATAAATATAAGAAACAGGAAGGAAGAGATGTTCGCCTAAACTATTCAGAAAATTCGATTAAAATTTCGGCTTGATATAAATGGGAATTAAATTTCAGCATACATCCAACCAATACGTATTTGTTAAATTTGTTTTAATAACTTAAAATCCACTACAACTATCTGAAATTGTATTATTTAAATCAATAATACAGCGGAATGATCTTCCTGAGCTTTCAATATTTGCCTTGGACTGTGTAATCGGGAATCAAAATTCGCCCAAAAATAGTATTTAGCATGGCTCCCTGGAAATAGTATTTCTTAACTATGCTTTTATACCAGGAGTTTCTGATCTATTTATTTGATTTCAGAAACAGAACAGATAGGAGGGAAGAGTATATTTTATATTCAAATCTTGTCGTTCCGATTTCTATTTAAGGATTTCCCTGTTGAACACAAATGTAATTCAAGTAGGTTAATCATGTAAACCATTTTCGATTTACACAAGTAAACGATTAAATGACAAATGTATTTTGCGTGTAAGTGGGACATTATAAAACTGATATACAGTTGATTATACAATTGTTAAATCAAATTAACAATTGTAATTATTTTCAAACCATAAAAATACAGAAATAACAACTACCAAATATTTTAATATGCTTATATTCAATTATTTATAACAGATATATAAATCTATACTTCAAGTAATAGGATTATTACAGCACTATTATACATTTCAAGAATGATATTACTTAAATAACTGTAATTAAGTAGATTATATTGTAATATTAAACTATGAAATTAAATGTAAACCAGAGCATAAACATTTCTATTTTTTATGTATTTACCAATATACAACATTGAAAAGTAAGTATTACATTTGTAGTTATAAAGATAAACTCAGTTTACAAATGAAAGACAGGATCATTTTACTTATTAAAGCAAAGAATCTCACAGCTGCGCAGTTTGCAGATGAAATCAATGTTCAGAAATCGAGTATATCGCATATAATCTCCGGACGGAATAATGCCAGCCTCGATTTTATTCAAAAAATCCTTTTCAGATATCCTGATGTAAACATGGATTGGCTTATGTTCGGAAAAGGACCGATTTTTAAAGAGGCTGATATGGCTCCAAATAGCGTCAGTGACGAGGCCTCCAGGCAGTTTTCTATCCACAATTCACCTCCTGTAGATCTGTTTTCTGAAATCAACCCCAACCGAAGCCTTGATTTTCGCACGGAAAACAAGTTAAGTGCCGAACGAAATTCTGACGAAATTCTTTTACATGATGACATGCCAAAAGAATCCTCATTTTCTGTTAAAGAAAACAAAGAGCAGATTTTGGATATATCAGCTGGCAAATTGGAAAATGTATCAGTCAGTTCAGTTCCAAAAAATAACCTCACGAAATCTATTGTAAAAATCGTAGAATTTTATTCTGACAATACGTATAAGGAATACTTCCCTGAATGATCAGTGCCTGTCGAAATGAGAAAAGAAGAAATTCCCTTCTATCCCTGCATTCTCATCACAATCCGACCCATGCACGGCATTATTCTGAATGGAAGAAGCATAAAGTTTGCGGATGGTTCCTTCGGCAGCATCAGCTGGGTTAGTAGCACCGATCAGTTTACGGTAATCGTCAACAGCGTTTTCCTTTTCAAGAATAGCGGCAATAACCGGCCCTGAGATCATGAATTCAACCAAACTGTTAAAGAAAGGCCTGTCTTTATGAACTGCATAAAAAGCTTCTGCATCTTCCTGGTGCATCTTTGTAAGCTTCAATGCTTTGATTTTAAAACCATTATCAATTATTTTCTGTAGTATCAATCCTGAATTTCCTGCTTCAAAAGCATCAGGTTTGATCATTGTAAAAGTGGTAATTCCCGACATAATACTCTGAATTGTGGTTGCAACAAATATAAGTTTTAAATTCAACAACAATAACATCATAAAGTTTAAAATGGTAATTTTGCAAAAACATTTTATTATTTCAATAATTAAGCATTTTGGCCATTTCTGAATCTTCAATTGTGTACTTACTTAAACTCCTTGGGGAAAAGAGGGATGTACTCATTACCACGCATTATAACCCTGATGGTGATGCAATAGGATCTTCTTTGGCATTATATCATTTCCTGCTTAGCCAGGGTATTCAGTCCAAAGTTTTGATTCCAAACGAATTACCTTCTTTTTTACAATGGATGCCGGGAATTCAATCCACTGTTATTTATTCGGATAATACCGATGAAGGAAATGCTCTGGTAGCTTCCGCAGATTTAATATTCAGCATGGATTATAATGCGCTGAGCAGGGTTAAACTGTTTACCGATCAACTAAGAACCGCCACTGCAACCCGGATAATTATTGATCACCATATACATCCTGAAAATGATTTTGATCTCATTTTTTCTGAGACAACTGTATCCTCAACTTCTGAACTTTTATTTCAGATCATTAATGAGGCCGGTTTATCAGGTTGTATTAACAAGGAAATGGCTGAATGTTTTTTCGTAGGTATAATGACTGATACCGGTTCATTCAGTTATGCCTGCAATCGTAAGGAAACATTCGAAATTGCGGCAAGTTTAATTAGCACTGGAATTGATGTTGAACGTATCCACCGCATGGTGTACGACACCTATTCCGAAAGCAGAATGAGATTGTTGGGTCGTTGCCTCGAAACAAATATGAAGGTTTTACCTGAGTATGCCACAGCATATATCTGGCTTACTAAAGAAGAACTTGAGGAATTTAATTACCAGCAAGGTGATACTGAAGGTGTAGTAAATTATGCACTTAGCATTGAGAATGTAGCTGTTGCAGCTCTGTTCACCGAAAGGGATGACAGGGTTAGAGTTTCGTTACGCAGTAAGGGTGAGTTTTCGGTGAATGAGTTCGCCAGAAAACATTTTAATGGTGGAGGACACAGGAATGCTGCCGGAGGAGACGTATTTAAGAGTATGACTGAATCACTGGCCTGGTTCGAATCTCTTCTGCCTGCATACAGCAATGAAATTCATAAATCCCTGGCAAACTATAAATGAAGTAGAAATATGGTTTCCAGATATTTTTTATTTATTGTTTTAATAATTGCTATTGGATTTGTTTCCTGCCGGAATAAAAAGGTTGATGCAACGAATATTTTGAGCCAGGATCAGATCACTGAAAAGTTATTGGAAGCAAACAAAGCAGCAGTAATTGCTGAAAATGAACAGATTGATAAATATATATTACGCAACGGGTGGCAAATGATTGCAACAGGAACCGGGCTCAGATACCAGTTTATCGAAAAAGGAACCGGAGTAAAAGCTTCCGCCGGAATGCAGGTAAATTTTGAATACGAAGTGCAACTCTTAACCGGTGAAACTATTTATTCTTCGACCCAAAGCGGCCCGAAAGAATTCATGCTTGGTAAAGGGGGTGTCGAAAGCGGACTTGAGGAGGGAATGCTGTTGCTGCATGTTGGCGACAAGGTCATATTTATAATACCTTCGTACCTGGCACACGGTTTATCAGGTGATCAGGATCGTATTCCTTCGAAGGCAACACTTATCTATACCATAAAACTCATTGATTTAAAATAAATTAACAACAATTAAATAAACTGAAACACTCAAAGGAAAAATGAAAATCAAAACAATTATTACTCTGGGAGCTGTCATCATTACACTGGTGGCCACATCATGCTCAAAATACTCCGGATTTAAAAAATCTGAAAACGGTATTTATTATAAATTTTATGTCGAAAATAAGGACTCCCTGAAGCCAGTCGAAGGAAGTATTCTTACCATGAACATCAGGTACCGTATCGAAATTAATGGGAAAGACTCTATTTTCTTTAATTCAAAGGATATTCCCCGTCCTTTCGAAATCAACCTGGCTAAATCAGAATTCAAAGGGGATATTTATGAGGCTTTTGGAATGCTGCATAAGGGCGATAGCGCAACCTTTATTATTAACGCAAACGACTTTTTCACAAAAACCGCTAAATATCCAACTTTGCCCGAAGGAATCGACAGTACTTCTATGATGTATTTTGATGTAAAGCTTCTGAAAGCTGAAACTGTAGAAGAACGCCAGAAAGCAGAAATGGAAATTGCTGAAAAACTGAAAGGAGAAGAATATGGTAAAATTCAGGCTTATATAACTAAAAACAATGTTACTGTTTTACCTTCTGCATCAGGAATTTATATCATAACTCAAAATCCTGGTACCGGGCGTGGAATCAACAAAACGGATTTTGTTAAAATGAACCTGACTGTTTCTTCAATTGATGGCAAGAAAATATTCTCTACACTTGATAAACAAAAGCCTATTACATTTGAATATGGACAGCCTTTTGATACCAAAGGTTTTGATGAGGCAATCGCAACCATGACGAAAGGAAGTAAGGCTACTGTAGTTGTTCCTTCGGCAATGGGTTTTGGCGATAAAGGCAAAAAAGATATGAGCGGACAGGACATTATAGCTCCATTTTCACCGGTGATTTACGACATCGAAATACTCGATCTTAAGACTAAAACCGAAAATGAAAAAGTTGCAAAAGATGAAGAAGTTAATGCTAAAAAAGCGGCTACCGAAGCTATGGCAAAAGAACCTTCACTGATTGCACAATACGTGAAAGACAATAAAATAACGGCTAAACCTAACGGTAGCGGACTTTATTATGTAGAGAAAGTAAAAGGAAAGGGGCCTAAAGCTGTAGCCGGGAAAAAGGTAAAAGTTCATTATACCGGTAAACTTTTTAATGGAAAAGTATTTGATTCATCGCTCGACAGGAAACCATCCACGCCATTCGAGTTTACGATTGGTAAAGGTGAAGTTATTCCGGGTTGGGACGAAGGTATTTCGATGATGAGCGCAGGTGGAAAAGCCACGCTTATTATCCCATCAAAACTCGGTTATGGCGAGCGTGGGGCAGGAAATGATATTCCGGCTTATGCACCCCTGGTATTTGATGTCGAGCTGTTAAGCATCAGCGACAAATAATCTGACTGATAAATTATTGCCAAAACAATAAGATTAGGTTAAGGTTGAGTATCTGGTGCTTAACCTATACCTAACCTCAACCTAAGTAATACAAGATTGCACTTTAATTGAATTATAAATGAGGTGATCTTCGGGTTACCTCATTTTTTTTTGCCAACGGCAATAAAAAAAGGATTGAGGAGCGAAGGCTTGTTATACATAACAGGTAATCCGGTTTTGGCATGATATACATTACAACCTGCAAAACGTGCAACTGCATGGCCTGCTGCCGTGTCCCATTCCATAGTAGGTCCGAAACGCGGATAAATGTCAGCTCCACCTTCGGCCAAAGTGCAGAATTTTAATGAACTGCCACGCGAGACAAAGACGAGAGCGGGATAAGTTTTTTTTAATTCTGATATAAATTCTTCAGTTTCACTATTCATATGCGAACGGCTGCCAAGTACAAGGTAACTTTCTGTTCTTGAAATGCATGGTAGTTTTTCAGCAAGATTCAGAAACTGCCTATAGTTTTCAATATCTGTTTCGTTTAACCGACTCATATCCAGTCTGAAAGAACCGTTAGCACTTCCCCAATACATAAATCCGGGAACTGGTGCATATACCACTCCAAATTCAGCTTGCTGGTCGCTGATAAGCGCAATGTTAACAGTAAAGTCGCCGTTTTTCCTGATAAATTCTTTGGTTCCGTCCAGAGGATCAACAAGCCAGAAGCCGATCCAGTTTTTCCGCATGTCGTAATTAATCTGAGAACCTTCCTCACTTAATAATGGTAAACCTGTTCCTGCAAGCCCTTCAACTATTATAGAATGAGCTTTCTTGTCAGCTATAGTCAGTGGGCTGTTATCTGATTTAAGTTCAAAATCAAATGGTTCAGCATATACTTCCATGATCGCTTTTCCAGCTTTGAGAGCAGTTTGTAAAGCAGTAAACATTAAACTTTCGGCGATTTTCATTTCACTTATTCTTTTTACGCTTTTCAATAAGTTCCTTATAGCCAAGCATTTCGTCGCGAAGGTGGGCGGCTTCAATAAAATCCAGTTCTTTGGCAGCCTTTTCCATTGCTTTGCGCGACTGGTCATATTGCTTTTTCAGCTGTTCATCATTCATGTAACTTACAAGCGGGTCGGCGGCTGTGCTGATAGTTTCTTTCTCAACATAAGCCTTTGGATCCGTTTTATACTCAATGTTGCTTGTAAAGTCTGATGGATCAATACTTTTGATAATCTGGGTAGGAGTGATGTTGTACTTCAGGTTGTAAGCAATCTGGATGGCTCGTTTGCGGTTAGTTTCGTTGATGGTCTGTTGCATGGAAGCGGTCATTTTATCAGCATAAAAAATAACCAGGCTGTTCAGATTGCGTGCAGCCCGACCTGCGGTTTGTGTCAACGATTTTTCGGAACGCAGAAATCCTTCCTTGTCAGCATCCAATATGGCTACAAGCGACACTTCAGGCAGATCGAGTCCTTCACGAAGCAGGTTAACACCAATTAACACATCAATTGTACCCATTCGCAGGTCACGGAGTATCTCCACCCTGTCAAGAGTATCTACTTCCGAATGGATATATTTACAGCGAATACCAAGCCTTAGAAAGTACTTCGAAAGTTCTTCAGCCATTCTTTTGGTAAGCGTTGTAACCAGTATCCGCTCATTTTTAGCCGTTCTGATTTCGATTTCATTAAGCAGATCATCAATTTGATTCAGACTTGGTTTAACTTCGATTTGCGGATCGAGCAGACCGGTTGGCCGGATAAGCTGCTCAACCACAACTCCCTGCGATTGGTTTAATTCATAATCTGACGGCGTTGCACTTACAAAAATAACCTGGCTTAACAGGGTTTCGAATTCTTCAAATTTCAACGGGCGGTTATCGAGTGCCGAAGGCAGCCTGAAACCATATTCAACCAGATTTTGTTTCCGCGAACGGTCGCCGCCGTACATTGCCCTGATTTGTGGTACCGTAGCATGACTTTCGTCAATAACCATCAGGAAATCGGAAGGGAAGAAATCGATCAGGCAGAACGGCCTGGAACCGGTCGTGCGCCCGTCGAAATAACGGCTATAGTTTTCAATACCTGAACAATAGCCAAGTTCACGCATCATTTCGATGTCGTAAGTTACCCTGTCCTCCAGTCGTTTTGCCTCGAGCGGACGACCCATTTCCTTGAAATATTCCACCTGCTTCACCATATCGGCTTGTATTTCCCAAATGGCTTCCTTCATTTTTTCCTTCGAGGTGACAAAAATATTTGCAGGAAAAACAGTGATTTCAGCCAGCGATTCAATTGTGATCCCATTCAGTGGATCGAAGGATGCGAGACTCTCGATTTCATCACCAAAGAAAATAATACGGTACGCTATATCCGCCGAAGCCGGAAACACATCAACAGTGTCGCCTTTTACCCTGAATTTCCCCCGTGATAGTTCAAGTTCGGTTCGCGAATACAAACTCTCGACCAGTGCATGCAATAATTTGTTACGGCTGAGTTTGTCACCGCTGGCTATATGAAGAACTTTGCTATTAAAATCATCCGGATTTCCTATACCGTATATACATGAAACAGAACACACTACAATTACATCGCGTCTCCCGGAAAGCAGGGCTGACGTTGCGCTAAGTCTTAATTTTTCAATTTCCTCGTTAATGGAAAGATCTTTCTCAATGTATGTATTCGTTACAGGGATGAAAGCCTCAGGCTGGTAATAATCGTAATACGAAATAAAGAATTCGACTGCATTTTCAGGGAAAAATTGTTTGAACTCGCTGTAAAGCTGTGCCGCGAGGGTTTTATTATGACTCAATACAAGAGTTGGGCGCTGAACCTGGTGTACAAGATTAGCAATGGAAAAAGTTTTACCGGATCCGGTTACGCCAAGCAGAACCTGGGCATGATCCCCTCTTACAACGCCTTCACTAAGCTGTCTGATAGCTTCCGGCTGGTCGCCTGTAGGTAAATAATCAGAAGTGAGTTTAAAGTTCATAATAGTAAGAAATTCGTTTTATGTTTCTAAACAGCTGCGTACTTAATTTGACCTAACCTGGAAGCAAAAGGCGCGCTACCAGCGGATAATGATCCGAAAAGTCTTTGTCAATCGTACGATGCTCAATGGCTTTTAAGGCTTCCGAATGGAATATATAATCGATCCGCAGCATCGGTAACATTTGGGCGTGTGTTTGGCCCAGACCTTTACCAGCCTCAACAAAGGAATCTTTTAATTCGCTAATAATCTGCCTGTATGAATACGAAACCGGTGTATCATTAAAATCGCCTGTAAGTATCACCGGGTAAGGAGATTTGATAATAAATCCGGATATTGTTTCGGTTTGCTCCGCCCGTTTTATAAAAGCAAGGCGCATTTTTTCGATAATAGCCAGGGAGCCCTTTTTAAATTTTTCATCAGCAGCCGGGGCATTGGTAATTTCGCTCACAAAATTATAATCCTCCTTACCAAATTTTACTGATTCCAAATGCGTATTCATTATCCTTATGGTGTCCTTTCCGATTTTTACATCGCAGGTTTGGCAAAAATTTACTTTGCTGTTCGGAAATTCAAGTATCATAGAGTGAATAATGGGATACTTGCTGAAAATAGCCAGTCCGTATGGTAATCCTTTCTTCTGTTTATTGATTAGCTCAATATTGCGATATTTATATCCTGATTTTAAGCAGATGGTATCAGCAAAATCAGCCTGCTTGCCTGCTCCGCTATAATATTCCTGCAGACATAAAATATCCGATGATTCAGTTTTTATGAGTTCGAATATCGCCGATCGGGTGGATTTACTCGATTCATTCCGCCAGTTATAGAGATCGAATAGTCTGACATTGTATGACATTACTTTGATGCTGTTCCCATAAGTCAACTTATTTTCAGCCCCGGAAAATTTTATAAAAGTCTTTATTTGATTATATCCTAAAAGAATGGTAAAGAGAGAAAGTATAAAATATTTTTTCAGGAAAACAAGCCAGAAAAGGATGAAAAACAAGTTGCAGACTAAAAATATGGGGTATGCTGTACCTGCGAAAGCTAAAGGCCAGAATTTTTCGGGCGATACATACATTGACATGTAAGAGGATAAAAGCAGGCAGATAAAAATAACGTTAACAACCAAAATCAATTTGGTGGCTAATGATATCTTCCCTTTGGGTTTAGCAGATTTCTTTTTTACTGTTACCACTTAACTATCATTGTATAGCTATGAATGCCCGAATCGAACAATTTATTGATTTTTGCTGCTGTTAAACAAAATATCCTTTTCCTCTGCTGAAAGGCTTGTATAGCCGCTTCGCGATATCTTGTCAAGTATCAGGTCGAGTTTTTGCTGTTTCATTGCTTTCTGCCTGTTGTATTCTTCATCACTCAAAGGTCGTCCGCTGCTGTGAACCTTGCGCAAAGGTTTTCGTTTAAAGGGATTTAGGTTTATTGATTTCAAGGAAGTCAATCCCAGCCAATGTGCAATTTTATTCCTGATAAAGAGTACATACAATACACCTGAAATCGCCCCGCCAATATGCGCAAAATGCCCTCCTGCGTTACCCGACCGGATCATAAGTACATCAAGTACAACGGTGAACAATGCAATATATTTGATTTTTATAGGCCCAATAAATAGTAAGTTCACTGTGTATGAAGGTACCAGGACAGCTGTGGCAATGGTAATTGCCAATACCGAAGCTGAAGCACCAATTGTAGTGGCATTTTGTATTGAATCCTGAAAAACCGGGAAGATATTATACGCAATCATAAATGCCAATGCTCCCGAAATTCCCCCGATAAAATATATGGTATAGATCTTCCGGCCAGGCATGAATTCCATAAATATCTTTCCAAACCAGAAAAGCCATATCATATTAAAGAATAAATGCCAGAAATCTTCATGTACAAACATGTAAGTAATAAGCGTCCATGGTTTCAGCATCAGATTTGGAAAGGAAGCAGGAACGCCTATCCAGTCGATAACATTGTTCAGGAACACCTTATCACCAGGAGTGTCGGAAGTATGTATAAGAAAACCAGCAAGCTGAACTAAGGCCAAGGCAAACCAAACTGCAATATTCATAATAATCAGTTGCGTAAGAGCCGGCTTCATCTGTGCAAGGCTTTTCAACCGTTCGGCTGCTGACTGGTTATATTTCATTTCTGTTAACTATTGAATATTGTATTGATCATTAGCACATTATCAATGCAAATTGATTTAATAACTATTGCTGCCAGTAATTATTATTCCGGTGTTTATCAGCTTTCTTTTTCCAGTATATAATCAGGAAAAACCCAAAGATCATTCCTCCAAGGTGAGCAAAATGGGCAATGTTACTTCCTGTATTATACACTCCTGAAAATAGTTCAATAGCACCATAAAGGATTACAAACCACTTGGCTTTAATTGGTATGAAAAAATACAGATAAATGAGGGAATTTGGAAAAAGCATACCAAAAGCCAGCAATAATCCGAAAACGGAACCGGAGGCACCGATTGTTGTCATATTATACAACGCATTAAGATTTCCAAGCAGTGGATCACTGTAATTCTGGCCATTCTTCAATATCTCGTAACCTGTTTCACGAACCTGGGCAATCTGATCGGCAGTTAATCCCACTTCAGCATAATATACCTGGATAAAAATTACCAATACCTGTATAAGCCCGGCCCCAATGCCGGTTATCATATAATAGGTGAGAAATTTCTTTGGCCCCCAGGTCTGTTCCAACACGCTTCCGAACATCCACAATGCAAACATATTGAAGAAGATATGCGAGAAGTTACCGTGCATAAACATGTAAGTAACAAACTGGTAGGGTGCAAAATGAGGAGAAACAAAATAGTGTAACCCAAGATAATCGCTCAAATCAATCCGCATTGAGTTTTCGAGCACAATAGTAGCCAGGAAAAACAATCCATTAATAATAATAAGGTTTTTAACAACCGGTGGCAGAAACCCAAATCCTGAAGGGCTATATTTTTCGTAACTCATTTTCTGTTTGGTATTATTTTACTAGCAGTGAAAAAACATCTATTGGAATGAAATCCCAACTTTTTTCTATTTTCCTTTTTACTATTAACTTCAACTAACTTCCACCTACCTGATCAGTTTATCAATTTCCGATACCTGTATGATTTTCAGTACCTTGCTGCCGTCAGGAGCAATATCCGGCATCTGGCAGGCAAAAAGCTCATCCACTAATTGTTGCATTTCTTCAGGTTTGAGGGTTCTCAACGTTCGTAATGCCAAATTCCCTGCTATCAGCCTTGCAAGTTTAATCCTCTGATCATCAGCCTGATCCATCTTGTTTTTCTTGAAATCCTCCAGTATCCCATCAATAAAATCTTCAATTTCGTTGGTAGGCATTTTCGAAGGAACTGTATTAACTACAAATGTTCCGCTGCCCATGTCAGAAATCTCAAAACCTAAACTATCAAGGTCAACGGATATTTCATTTAAAATTTCGCTGTCAACAGACGAAAGGTGGATCGTTTGAGGGAAAAGCATCCGTTGTTTTGTAATAGACTGTCCTTCGGCATTTGAACTTAACCGTTCAAAAAGAATTCGTTCATGCGCTTTCTGCTGATCTACAATCAGGAGGCCAGACTTCACATTAGCAACAATAAAACGGTTTTGTACCTGAAAAAGTTTATTTGCTTCAGGAGTATTACTCTCAGGTATAAGTGTTGGCGTTGTATCGGACTGGTCATGTTTAGTCCGGGCGTCTTCATTTCCTTCTTTTTCAGTTTGTTGTTCAGGCTGATCAGCAATGCCTTCGTACATTTTTTCCCATCCGTTTCGGTTGGCAGTCATCCCGGCATTGGCTTTCAGAAAATTCCGGGGTTTTCGGAACGGATTATAATCGGGGTTTACAGTAATTGTTGGTGCTTTGGGCTCATACCCCTTGGGGGCGGTAAAATCAAAAGTTGGTTCTGCATCAAAATCGATTGTCGGACTCAGACTGAACATTCCCAATGCATGTTTCACCGAAGTACGGATAGATGCGTATAGCATTTGTCCATTTTGAAAGTTAACCTCAGTCTTGGTGGGGTGAATATTTATATCGATTGTGGTAGGATCAACTTCAATATAAAGGAAATAGGAGGGAATGGCCGAATCAGGAATGAGTTCTTCAAAGGCCTGTTCAACGGCATGGTGCAGGTAGGGATGTTTGATGAACCGGCCATTGGCGAAAAAAAATTGTTCACCACGCGTTTTCCTTGCTGTTTCAGGCTTTCCGATATAGCCTGTAATTTTAACCAATTCTGTTTTTGCTTCTACAGGTAAGAGTTTTTCGTTAATCTGGTTGCCGAAAATATGAACTATCCTTTGCCTGATATTTCCTTTTGTAAGCTGAAAAACAGGCTTATCATTATTAAATAATGAGAATTCAATATTCGGATGAACCAATGCTACCCTTTGAAATTCTTCAAGAATATGCCGGAATTCAACATTATCTGATTTAAGAAAATAACGGCGGGCAGGAATATTAAAGAATAGATTTTTAACTATAAACGTTGTACCCTGCTGGCAGGCAGTAGGTTCCTGACTCTTAACTTTCGATCCTTCAATATGTATCGAGGTGCCGACTTCATCGTCAGCCTTCCTTGTTTTTAATTCCACCTGTGCGATAGCGGCTATCGAAGCAAGTGCTTCACCTCTGAAACCAAGGGTGCGTATGGAGAATAAGTCGTTGGCTTCGCGGATTTTTGAAGTAGCATGACGTTCGAAACACATACGGGCATCAGTTTCTGACATCCCCGAGCCATTATCAATTACCTGGATGAGCGTTTTACCGGCATCTTTAACCAATAGCCTGATTTGAGCAGCACCTGCATCTACTGCATTTTCAAGCAATTCCTTAATCGCTGAAGCAGGGCGTTGTATTACCTCGCCGGCAGCAATCTGGTTAGCAACAGAGTCGGGAAGCAGCCTGATCAGATCTGACATAATTTTATTTGATTGATAATGAGTAGGTTATTAAAATATTTTGTGCAGATCGAAGCTGTCAATTAAAGATATAATACAATATCATAAGCAGTAAGAGCAGAGTAAACAATATACTCATCATCCTCGATCGCTTCCTGATGCGTTCATCCAAAGCCTTTCGGTTCATCCGCAATCGCATCCGCATCCGCAACTCACTGTCAGGTGAGCCATTTTTCTCACCATTGGCTTCAGCCATCATTTTTTCCTGTGCCTCTTTAACAGGATCATAAAAAACTGGCTTATACGAATATCTTCGTGGTTTTGGTGTCCGGAATCCTATAAGTTTCATACGTTCTGCAGGTGTCTTCGAAAATGTTCTGCTCTCAAATACCTGTTGCAAAAGTACCTTAAAAAAACCTTACTTTTGCATATAAACAATGCTTTTTGTAATGCCGGCAAAAATGCAGTATTTTCGAAACAAAGCGATAAAATGACAGAAGACAAACTGGGAAATCTTATAGTGGTTGGGGATAAAGTACTTATAAAACCAGGCTCAACAAAATCCAAAACCAAAAGCGGGCTTTTTCTTCCTCCCGGATATTCGGAAAAGGAAGAAATCCGTCAGGGGTATGTGGTAAAAGTTGGACCAGGGATACCGATTCCTTTCCTTCCCGATGATGATAACGAGCCATGGAAGCCTAAAAAGGATGACAAGGTTAAATATATTCCTTTACAGGCAATAGTAGGCGATTTGGCTATTTTCCTGCAAAAAGGCTCTATCGAAATAGTGTATAACGACCAGAAATATTTCATAGTTCCACAGCATTCAATACTTCTTATCGAACGCGACGAATCAGCTATCTGATTAAATTTCGCGTAAAAACAAAAATCCTTACTTTTCGGGTAAGGATTTATTTGTTTATAATAGTAACTAATATTTTATTTTACAGTTATAGCCTGTCGGTTCATAACCAGGTAGGCAGCTCCAAAAAGTACTGAAGTATAGAACAAATCACCCAACAATCCATTAAAAAGGAATGGAAGGCCGGCAATATATGATTGCATAAGCCCGGCAACATTCATAGGGTAAGGCATTATTCCTGAAGACCAGCTGGCAAAATTTGTAACCAGATAAAAAAGGATGGAAGCAGCTATTGAAGCTGAAATTGTATTAACAACTGTTAACCTGCGCTGCAATAAAAGTCCAAAACCAACAATAGCAATAAAGCTAAGGTAAACAGGAAGCATTGTTGAATGAAAACCAATAATAAAATCGCTCAGCAACATAGCTGCAACAGGAAAAACGAAAGCCAGATCCTTACGTTTCAAAAAAGTACCGCCAAACAGCGCAATTGCAGCAATCGGGGTGAAGTTAGGCCAGTGAGGGATAAGTCTCATCATTGCCCCGGCAAAAATCATTGCAATTACAAGATAAAATTTTGGCGAAATTTCTATTTTTTTCATGTTTAAAAACTATTATTGATTTTCTGTGCGGCAAAAATAACAAAAAGCTTCGGAATTATTCATTTGCACCTCAATACTAATTAACAAAATTGTGTGAAAAAAGTTTTTTTCAGTATATATGTCTTGCTTTCAATAGCTTGATGTTAAATTTATAATTAAAATCCGCGGCTATCAACAATCGGAATTTCCTTGAGGTCTCTAAAACAACAGCACTCATTAAAATTTGCACTTCAGAATAGTTTAAAGAAGTATTACTTTTACAACATTATTTAAAGAGTGTTCCCTGATTATGAAGAATAAAAGCAAATACTTGTTTTTTTTACTGTTACTATCAATTATGGTAAGTATGGAATCGTGTCATGATTTTAAGAAGAAGGCTGATTTGATTATATACAATGCCCGGATTTATTCCCCTGACAGTCTTATTGCCACCATTAATTGCATCGCAGTTAAAAAAGGAAACATTGTAGCGGTTGGCACTGACGCCGCGATTAGAAGCCGTTATTGGGCCGCTGAAAATATTAATGCTTCCGGAGCCACCGTTTATCCCGGTTTTATCGATGCACATTCGCATTTTACAGGATTGGCTCTTGGGTTGAGGTATGCTGACCTTACTCAGGCACATTCTTTCGGAGATGTTCTCGATATTCTGCAAGGTTATCGGAAACAGCATCGTGAGGGATGGATAATTGGTTTTGGATGGGATCAGAATAACTGGCCGGGGAAAGAATTTCCTGATAACCTGTTACTTAACAAGCTTTTTCCCGATATTCCTGTAGTACTTACCAGGATTGACGGGCACGTTGTGCTTGCCAGTGACGCAGCCATAAAGGAAGCCGGCATCAATGCATTGGAAAAACGAGGAGAAGCAGTTTTAAAAAACGGGAAATTCTCTGGTATCTTTCTCGAAGGAATGGCTGATAAAATCAAAAATTCCGTACCCTTGCCTTCAGGAAGCGATATTGCTGATTTTATGAAGACTGCTACAAAACTTTGCCACGAAGCAGGTCTTACTGCTGTAACTGACGCTGGTATTAACAAATCGGAAATATTGCTGATTGATTCATTGCAAAAAGCCGGTATTATCACTCTGCGAATCGATGCATGGTTAAGTCCTACTAAGGAGAATTTTGATTATTTCATGAAAGATTCCGTTTATAACACACCGTTTTTGAGAATCGGGGCTATTAAAATGTATGCAGATGGTGCCCTGGGATCAAGAGGTGCATGCCTGTTAAAGCCGTATTCCGACGATTTCCCTAACCATGGAATACCCGTTACAACTCCGGATGAACTTTCATACATGTGCAAACAGGCCTATGAGCATGGTTTTCAGATGAATACTCACGCAATTGGCGATTCTGCCGTACGGATGGTCTTAAGAACCTACAGTAAATTCCTTAAGCCGGGTGACGACCGTCGCTGGCGCATCGAACATGCACAGGTTATTAATGAAAATGATTTCGTATTTTTCGCAAAATATCATATCATCCCTTCAATACAGGCAACTCATGCTACATCGGATATGGATTGGGCCGAAAACAGGCTGGGTCCGAATAGGGTTAAAAATGCATATGCATATAACCGCCTGCTTTCGCAGAATGGCTGGCTGCCAAATGGTACCGATTTCCCGATTGAAGGAATTGAACCTTTGAAAACATTCTATGCTTCGGTTGCAAGGAAAGATGCCCGGGGTAAGCCTGAAAAAGGTTATATGATGGAAAATGCACTTTCCAGATTAGACGCACTAAAAAGTATAACTTCCTGGGCTGCAAAAGCTTCGTTTGCTGAAAAACAAAGAGGAAGCATTGCCGTTGGGTATGCTGCTGATTTCACTATACTAAATACGGATATAATAAAAACCCCTGAGGATAAAATACTCCAAACTAAAGTCCTTTTTACAATCGTTGATGGAAAAATCGTTTACAAATCAAAGTAAACATTTTTTATGATTTCTCACTTTCTTCGCCTTGTCTGCCTTACTCCATATTCCATCTCAATTTGTCCGGATTAATTGATTCAAACTTCGTTTAGTTTATCAGCCACCAACTGGATAATATGAATAAACTCACTGAATATCATTGCAGTAGCTCCCCACAAAAACTCTCCGCTTACTAAAAATCCTGGAGCATGTACCTGTAAACTGTTTTTAAAATTCAGCGATCGGTTAATTATATTATCATAGATCAGTTCATCGAAAACATCAATCTCAATAATCCGGTTAACTTCAGTCGGATCAGGATGAAATTCAGGCCTTTTTGGAGTGTATGCTATAAAAGGATAAATGATGAAATTGCTTGGCATAACATAAAACAAACTCAATTGACCTATTATTTCAACGTTTTCAGGTAAAATCCCAATTTCTTCTTTTGCTTCCCGCAGAGCAGTATGTTTAAAATCAATATCTTCCGGTTCAACTTTCCCTCCTGGCAGGCAGATTTGTCCCGAATGAGCCCCATCATATTCATTTCGCAGAATAACAACGGTATGCAGTCGGCTCTGGACAGGATATAATAATATAAGTACTGCACTTTCCAGCGCATGAATTGGTATAGTATTGGTTTTGAGATCTTTTATCCTCATTTCAGGTGCCAGTCGCAAATGCGCTTCCACTCCGGGTAAGCTCGCCAGAAGTTCCGCTCTCAGCATTTCGATAAATTTCCGGATCTGAGTTTCCGAAGCAGTAAGGCTATTCATTTCAACAACTCTAAAATCATGCTTTATAAACTTACGATACTGATTATTTGTTTTAAATCCAGAAAAATATTTTTCACTATCGGGCTTTATCTTTAAGTTAGTAGTATCTTTGTAGCAATAGCAAATTTCATGAAAAAACATCAACTTAAATCCTCCGGCTCAACATCCGAAACACTTACTAACCGGATGGAACTTATCCTGTTCAACGATGATGTAAATTCATTTGATTATATAATCGAATGCCTTGTAGAAGTCTGCTCTCACGATGTTGTTCAAGCTGAACAATGTGCCCTGGTTGCTCATTTCAAAGGGAAATGTGGCGTTAAATCCGGTACCCTTACTGAACTTACACCTATGAACAATGAGCTCAACAGCAGAGGAATCTCAACTGTTCTGTCCTAACAATACCCGAATCTATGAATAAAACATTAAGGAACATTTTTATTATTTTCCTCGGAATTGCAATTGTTTCCTGCTCAAAAGTTCCGATTACCGGTCGTAAACAACTCAAATTGATGCCTAACAGCATGATGCTGGAAATGGGTCAATCAGGATATTCCTCCTTTTTAAAAGAAAATCCTGCCGTAAATCCTCCTACCAGACAATCAGCAGAAGTCACTGCTGTAGGAATCCGCATCAGCCAGGCAGTTGAACTGTTTCTTAGAGAAAACGGGTTATCAAAAAAAGTGGAAGGATATAAATGGGAATTTAACGTGGTTGATAGTCCGGATGTAAATGCATGGTGCATGCCAGGTGGTAAAGTAGTGGTTTATACTGGAATTCTTCCTCTTACCAAGGACGATGCAGGTTTGGCTGTTGTCATGGGTCATGAAATTGCTCATGCCATTGCCGATCATGGAAACGAACGTATGAGCCAACAATTGTCAATTCAGGCTGCTGGAATAGGGTTGGATATATACATGCAGCAGAAGCCTCAGCAAACTAAGGATATTTTCATGTCAGCCTTTGGTATTGGATCACAGCTTGGAATGTTGGGCTACTCTCGTCAGCATGAGCTTGAGGCAGATAAGTTGGGTTTGGTTTTTATGGCCATGGCGGGATATGATCCTGAGAGGGCTGTTAGTTTCTGGCAGGAAATGTCGAAATTAGGTGGCGGAAACAAACCTCCTGAAATTATAAGTACCCACCCCAGTGATGAGCGACGCATAGCGCAGATTAAAGCTTTTTTGCCAGAGGCACAGAAATACTATAAGCGAAATGCTGCCGGAAACGGAACTGGTGTAAAAAGTAATTCAGCAGCACCTTCTGGCAGGCAAAATACAACTCCATCTCCGAAAGCCAAACAACTAGGTATTAAAATAAAATAATACTATCATAGATTTTTGAGAGTATAGTGAATACTTAAACTTAAAATGCTAATTTAGCCGGAGAATCTCAAACTCAGGTTTGAAGTGAATTCAGGCTCATAATAAATACAGATATATGTCCTGGTTATTGATAATAATGCTTATTTTTCTGGGTTTATTGTTCCTACTCCTTGAAATCCTTGTAATCCCCGGTACAACACTGGCTGGCATTGTTGGCTTTGGATTGCTGTTTGTTGGCATATGGCAGGCTTATGCAAGCAAAGGCATTATTGAAGGCCACATAACTTTAGTATCTACTTTGGTTATAACAGTGGCAGTCCTTTATTATTCCTTCAAAGCCGGCACCTGGAAACGAATGGCCCTCAAAACCACAGTGGATGGGAAGATGGATCAGCTGAAAGGGATGAACATAAAAGAAGGTGACAACGGAATAACAGTTTCGAGACTCGCACCGGCAGGTAAAGCAATGATAAACAACGATATAATTGAGGTTCACACCTATGGTGAATTTATTGACCAGGAAAAAGAAATTACCGTAATATCAGTAAAAGACAATAAAATAACCGTAACCCTTAAAAATTCAAACTCATGACCCCTATGTATTCATTTGTTGCCATTGGCGTAGCCTGCTTAGTCGGGTTATGGATCATATTTTATTTTATCCCGGTAGGCCTTTGGTTTACGGCTTTGCTCTCTGGTGTAAGAATTTCGTTGCTGCAACTCGTATTTATGCGCTGGCGTAAAGTACCGCCGTCAGTGATAGTTTCGGCACTTATCACGTCAACTAAGGCAGGCTTATCACTTTCGCGTGATCAGCTCGAAGCTCATTACCTGGCAGGTGGAAGAGTGAAATCAGTTGTAAATGCTTTGATTTCGGCCGATAAAGCAAATATTCCTCTCGATTACAAAGCTGCTACTGCAATTGACCTTGCAGGTCGCGATGTTTTTGAAGCCGTGCAAATGTCAGTAAATCCTAAAATTCTTGATACTCCCCCTGTAGCAGCGGTGGCAAAAGATGGAATCCAGTTGATAGCAAAAGCCAGGGTAACTGTACGGGCTAATATCAAACAACTTGTTGGAGGAGCAGGCGAAGAAACAGTCTTGGCAAGGGTAGGAGAGGGGATTGTTTCGTCAATAGGTAGCACGAACACTCACAAAGAAGTTCTTGCTAATCCTGATACTATCTCAAAAGTGGTACTCGCAAAAGGTCTGGACTCAGGAACAGCCTTCGAAATTCTCTCGATTGATATTGCTGATATTGATGTCGGAAAAAATATTGGTGCAATGCTTCAGATGGATCAGGCTAATGCCGATAAAAATATTGCACAGGCCCGGGCCGAAGAACGTCGTGCTATGGCTGTAGCAAACGAACAGGAAATGAAAGCCAAAGCTCAGGAAGCAAGGGCAGCAGTTATTCTTGCCGAGGCCGAAATCCCAAAAGCCATCGCTGAAGCTTTCAGGACAGGCAATTTAGGTATCATGGATTATTACAAGTTCCAGAATATTCAGGCTGATACACGCATGCGCGATTCAATCAGCGATCCGAACCAGCATCTTTCAGGGCAAACAGGAAAACAGGGCGAATAAATTCAGTTTCAAATTAGAATTACAGATTAAAGCCCGGCAATTAACCGGGCTTTTTTTTACCTTTTCTATTGCTCAATTGTTATAATTCCGAATTACATAATAAAAGATGAAAGTAAATGAACTAACGGATGAACCGAAATACAAATTATTATATAATGAGCTCATAATTTCATACGGATATATTAATGAACGCAGTAACCGTATGCTCATCAAACAAGCATTTATAGATGTATTGCGTCATTTCGGTACTGCGAAAAACACTCAGGGTGAGTTTCACCTTGCTAATGCTGTTTCGGTTGCGCGTATAATTGCAGATGATCTCGGTCTCGATACTACCAGTATTATTTCTGCTTTATTGCATAATATGCCGGTATTAACAGAAGCCGATAGTAATGTCTTCAAAAAGAAATACGGAAATGATACATTAAATATCGTGCTGAAACTCAAGCAGATTTCTGGTATAAGAATGGATAAAATATCCATCATGCCTGAGAATTTCATACAGCTGCTGCTGAAGATGTCTGACGATATCCGCACCATACTTATAAAACTGGCCGAAAGGATCAACCTGATGCGTCATATCCGCCTTCTGTCCGACCTTGAGCAAAAGCAGGTTTCTGTCGAAACTTCCAACCTTTATTCACCTCTCGCTCACCGTCTCGGCCTTTACAAGGTAAAAACCGAACTCGATGATCTTGCAATGCAACATACATTGCCTGAAGTATATAACAACATCAGGAAAAAAATTCAGGATACCGCAGACGAGCAAAAAGAATATTTTGAAGAATTCATTGTGCCTATCAGGAAGAATTTGACAAGTGCCGGTCTCGATTTTGAAATAAAAGCCAGAACCAAAGCTATTCCTTCGATACATGCCAAAATGAAAAAGCAGGAGATTGAATTCGATGAGGTATTCGATTTCTTTGCCATTCGCATTATTCTCAATAGTACGCCTGAAAATGAAAAAGCTGATTGCTGGAAAGCTTATTCCCATGTTACTGATATTTACCCGCCTAATGCTTCACGCATGCGCGACTGGATTTCAGCTCCCAGACTAAATGGATACGAATCGCTTCATGTCACCGTTGAAGCTCCGGGCACAAATTGGGTCGAAGTTCAGATAAGAACCCGTCGTATGGATGAAAATGCCGAAAAAGGAATGGCTGCTCACTGGAGGTATAAGGAACAGAAAGGAAGCAAATCCTCTGCCGATAAATGGTTGAGAAATATCCGTTCTTTGATCGAAAACTACACTCCCGGCAATGACGAATTCTCTCTCAATACCGGCATGAAGGCTTTTTCAGACCATATTTATGTATTCACACCCGAGGGCCATCTGAAAAAGCTGCGCAACGGAGCCACTGTTCTCGACTTCGCCTTTGATATTCATACCGAAATTGGTCAGCATTGCAATGGAGCTAAAGTTAATGGCCTGTTTGTTCCGCTAAAATATACTTTAAACACAGGTGATCATATCGAGATTATTACTGCTAAAAACCAAAAACCGAATATTGACTGGCTGAATTGGGTGACATCATCCAAAGCAATTACCAAAATAAAGAGGATTCTCAAGGATGCCGAATTTTCCCAATCAGAGGCTGGCAAGGACTTATTATTGCGTAAGCTCGGTCAGATAAAGGTCGATTACAGCGATGATATCGGCAATAAACTCGTAACCTTTTTCAAAGCTGCCAGTGCTCTTGATTTGTTTCATGGCCTGGCTGAAGGGAAATATGATATTCAGAAGATTAAAGAAGCTTTCCTGCCTGCTGTTAAAACTGATGAAGCGAAACCTCTGCCCAAGCCTTTCACTAAAGTTGATAATACCCGCAGACCTGCAAGCCAAAAACCTCTTGTAATTATCAATGACACAACTCCTCTGGCTGATGTCAAATTTGCCCGATGCTGCCATCCAGTTTCCGGAGATGAGATTTTTGGCTTCGTAACAGTTTCAGAAGGTATTAAGATACACAGGCTAAATTGTACCAATGCATCGGAAATGCTCGATCGCTACCATTACCGGATTGTCGAAGCCAGGTGGGCCGAAATGTCGGAATTGACTTCCTATGTAGCTACAATCCGTTTGAGCGGGAACGATCAGTCAGGTATACTGAATGATATTACCAATATTGTTTCCGGCGATCTGAAAGCAGATATCAGATCCATTAACCTGAACAGCCGCAATGGAAAATTCGACGGTTACATTATGGTTAACGTTGATGGGAAAGCACACCTTAATTTAATAATCGGTAAACTTGCCCGACTTAAAGGAATCAGGAAAGTCAGCCGCGAAAAATAATCTGAAGGCAGTTTGTATCTTTAGTTATCTGGTGTATGTAAGAAAACTCATCATTTTGCGTAAACATGTTCATTTTCTTTATTTCTAGGTTTGGTATACAAAACTCAATCTTCGGTACGCGAGGACTTTCCCTTTCCGGCTGCTGAGCGGAGCCGAAGCAAAGGGGTGCGCGTGGGCAGAACTCATTTTTAACTCGTTTTCTTATTGACATTATCTATTCTTTAACTCTATTCTTTTCAGAATCTTTATCTTTGAATCGTTGAACAAAAACCAATGCAGTATCCAGGGTATAATTCGGGAAAAATTGTTTTATCAGAAGGAGATTGGTTCCCTTTCCTGGTTTATAATTATATTCAGCTGCAGGATCGGGAGTATTATTTCATTTTACAGGATATAAACGGGTTAAAACATTTCCTTCCTGCTGAGTTTTATAAAAACTATGGTTTTAAAATTGATGATGAGGTTCTTTGCAGGATTGACAGGATAAACTGTACAGGAAGAATCTTCCTTGAACCGAAACACCCATATTATAGTGAAGGTGAAAAGTACTTTTTTGAGGTTTGCATGCTGGTTGAAAACGATAGCAATAAATGCTTATTAGTTAAAGATATTTCTGGTAATTGTATTGAAGTACCTGTTTACGGAAACAAAATAATAGATGTTATTGTGCGAAAAGAGGTTGAGTGCATTGTTCAAAATATAAAAAAAGGTGAGCTTATACTTGAATTTATTCCTCCGGTTGTTTAGTTGTATAGTTATAATATTGATTATCTTAATAATATAAAGTTGATTGGTTATTAACAATTGTTCATAACTTATGTTTGACGATTGTGTAGTGATTTTTCTAAAAACACTTGACTTAGGGGTGCTGAAAGTTGTAATTTTATTTCACCGGACGAGATCATGGTAAACGGCCCTGGAGAGGCTACCGAACTTCTGAGAAGGAGAGAAGTACCGACCCCGGAGAAATTGAAGAAATTGATTCGCAGGAATTGATTACGGATATTGAACCGAAAGCCGGAATGCATGAAAGAGTCAAAGGGCATGTAGCATCCTGAACCGATTGACCGCAAGGAATTGAAGAACAGGCGCACCGCAAGGTGCTTAGGGCAAAAGGATTGAAAAACTGATTCGGCAACGAAAAATGTTTGACACCTTAAACTAATGAAAATCAAGCTGTAAAGTTTGGCAAGTAAGAAAGTTATGACCCTCGCAGCAGTAAGTTCCCAATGATACTCATTGTGCAGGAATGCAACAAACAGAGGCCGCAAGGTGTCTGGATGCCAAATTCCCAGGATCGCCGAAGCGCGGTGTACGACAAGCAAAACAATTCTGGAAACAGATGAGTTAGCAGGTCGAAGCAGGGAGAAGCAAAAAACCGTAAGGCCGAATGCCAACCATGCGTACCGGGGCTACCGGGAGTGTAAAAATTCCTGATGCCTACAGAAGTTACCAAACCTACGGGTAAGGCAACAACCACCGCTTCGAATGCAGGAACCGACAACGCGAAAGCGTGGACAAATGCTGAAATCCTGAAAAGGACGAAGCCTGAATCCCGGGATCATCCTGAAAGATCTTCCTCGTGAAGAAAACTACAGTTTGAAACCAGTGCCGGAAAAAACAAAGTTTGGTGCTTGTCACCGACTTTGAACAACAGCAGGGCATTACTTATGGTTTGCCAATCTGTGAATTCTGCGAAGCAAACGCCGGCCACAATCTTCAGCTACGGCTGTTGAAAGTGAAAAGGGGAACTATCCTACAGGGTTGTTCCCCTTTGCTTTTTTTATAAGAAACGGGCAATATCCCTCCGTTTTAACTTTATTTTTCAACAAATCTTAAGATATTTTTACTGTTTGGGATATTTATTCCTTATTCAATGTAAATTTGCAGGTTTTAAAATCCAGGAAATATTATGGCGGGTAATAAATATGCCGTAATTGGCATCGGTCAGTTTGGCAAAGCTATTGCAAAAGCTATTTCAGCAAAGGGCTACGAAGTTATGGCTATTGACAGCGACCCGGAAATAGTCGACAGCATTGGCGATGATGTTGCCTATGCCGTAACACTTGACGCAACTGATAAACGTGCCTTACAAGGGCAGGGAATCGAAGAATTTGATGCCGTAGTTGTTGCAATCGGATCCGATTTCGAGCAGCGCTTACTGTGTTCCTCTATACTTCTCGACCTGAATGTCAAACGAATAATAACGCGTGCCAATGGTGAAGCTCAGCGTATTATCCTCGAAAAAATGGGTATCACCGAGGTGCTTTCTCCTGAAGAAGAAGTCGGCATTATTGTGGCAGAGCGAATGCTTAACCCAAATATTGTAAGTTATTTGCAATTACCTGATAACCATCGTGTTGTTGAACTGCTAAGTCCTAAAAACTGCATAAACAAAACATTTGGCGAAATTGACCTTCGTGATAAATATAAGCTAAGCTTAATAACGGTGAAGGAAGAATTAAGGGTAATAAAGGATGGTAAGGAAACAATTGAGCATCATATTATAGGAGTGCCTGATTCAAAGCAATCTTTACAGGCTTCTGACAGGCTCGTAATTTTCGGTCATGTTCACGATATCGACCGGTTTCTTGAAATTAATACCTAACGTATGTTCAGGGACAGGGTTTTCTGGATTCGGGAATTTATTAACATACGCATCTATAAACATAAAGCCTATGTTATAAAAGCGTTACATTTTGCCAGTATTATTGTTTCGTTGGTAGCAATAACTGCCATAATAATACAACATGGGTTTCCAGAAACGCCTGATTCTTTGCGAATTACGGCTTCAATTATTGAAATTAGTCTTGCATTTTATGTGTTGAAATTTCTGATAAGAATTTTCTACGAATTCCATCCAATTGATTTCATTAAAGATAACAGGTTCGAGGCTGTATTATTATCATTAATAGCTTTTGATCAACTGGTAAGTATTCTTACTGGCGCACATGTTGTGCAGCAGTTTATGAGAATAATAGGCTTCCCTGGAATTCATACTTTTTATAATTTGTTTATTCAGTTCTATTTCTTTCTGATTATTGCCGTTGAACTTGGTAAAGCAGGACGTTTTCTTGATCATATCCACATAGGCCCTTCAGGATTGCTTGCTCTTTCCTTTATATTTATCATTATGGCAGGTACAGGATTATTATTATTGCCTGAGATGACGGTTTCAGGTATCAGTTTTGTGAATGCCTTATTTACCTCAACCAGTGCATGTTGCGTTACAGGACTTACAGTTGTCGATACTTCAATTTGCTTTACCTTGAAGGGAAAAACTATTATCATGTTGCTGATACAGGTGGGTGGGTTAAATATTATTTCTTTTGCGACCTTGTTTGCAACCTTTTATCGCAATTCCGCCGGTATCAGAATGCAATCACTCATCAAAGATATTGTTTCGACTGATAAACTGAGTGATACAAGGGGCCTTTTAAGAAAGATTTTTCTTTATAGTATTTTTATTGAGTTGGTCGGTGCAGTATTATTATTTGCTACCTGGCCAAATGAGCTTATGTTTAACGGTTTAGGCGAAAGGGTATATTTCTCGATCTTCCATTCAGTCTCAGCTTTTAATAATGCAGGATTTGCCTTACTCACTGATAATCTTTACGATATAACTATAAGGCATGCTTACAATCTTCAGTTGGTAATAGCAACACTTATCTTCCTGGGAGGTATTGGTTTTATCGTTTTAGAGGATATTTTTGCGATCAGAAATATCAGAGAGCGAAGAAAGTTTAAATGGAAAAGGCTTCAGACTCACTCACGGATTGCACTTTATACTTCGTTTATACTCATCCTGGTTGGAACTGTGATTTTTTACCTGGTTGAATACAACCATTCGATTTCGGGTTATGGGATATATGGCAGTATAGTATCTTCCATATTTCAATCTGTTACCTGCCGGACCGCAGGATTCAATACTGTGGATTTTACGCATCTTGGGCAGCCGGTTATTTTCTTCATGATGTTCCTTATGTTCATTGGTGCTTCTCCCGGCTCGACTGGCGGAGGTATTAAGACTACCACTTTTTCAGTAATACTCCGATCAGCAATCAGCACGATTAAAGGAAGGCAGAATGTTGAGATTGTTAAACATACCATTTCGAACAGTACAATCAACAGGGCCTATTCAATAGCTTTGTTTTCAGTATCGCTGATCTTTATTTCAACATTTTTACTCACTGTAACTGAACCGGGAATTGATTTCACGAAACTGCTTTTTGAAGAGATTTCGGCCTTCGGAACTGTCGGACTATCAACGGGTATTACATCTTCCTTAAGCATCGCAGGCAAAAGCATTATTATACTTTCTATGTATATTGGAAGAATAGGCACACTTACTCTTGCCCTGGCAATAACTAAACGGATTGTATATTCAAAATACAGGTATTCGGAAATTAATGTCCTGGTTGGATAACAGCAGCAATTTGATTTCTTCGGTCTGCATTATAAGTGCCAGAAGCAGGTGTGGTTCAGTACCTGTAGAACCAGAAAAAAATCGAATTTCCAATAAAAAAGAAAAGAGAGGGATAATTCCTCTCTTTCCAGTGTTTTTTAATTATTTGCAAGAAAACAGTAGCTGTTGTATTTTGTATGGCTAAAGTATTATTATCTCATAAATAATCAGCCAAAATCATTGTTAAAAGATGTTAATTGAAGGATAAATCACTATTCATCCTCCTTTTCACGATTTTTATCTTTGTCTTCATCGTCATCCTCTTCTTTCTCATCTGTTTCTTTAAGATCGAGCGCTGAGTCGAAAAAATCTTCATCTTTATCCGATTTAGTATCGATTTTTACCGGTACTTTAATGAGGTAACTTGCTTCTTCAGTGTCGAGTGTTATGGCAAAAAAGAAAGCACCCCCTGACATAGGTACTTTAATGGTATGATTTATCCAACCCATGGGATATTTTTTGCGAATGGCCTCCATTAATTCTGGAGAAACACTTGCATAGTTGATTATCAGCTTTTTACGATTTATTTGCATTGTTATTACAGCTTTTTATTCCTTTATCGGTGCAATTATACGGAAGAAAATGAAAAAAATCACACTTTTTAGAATAAATTAACAAGAATTTTCATTTTCATGGATTTAGTCTACTTTCTTGAGCACAATGGCTGTCCGGCTTGTTAAATACAAACTCAACCTGTTAGTTGAACTAACTTCATCCGATTGCGTAGCATAAAGCATCCCTTCGTTAATCCTGCCATGACCGCCATACTTCACATTGTCAGTGTTAAGGATAATTTTATATTTGCCTGGCTGGGGAACAGTAAACTCATAGCCTGGAATTGATCCGGATGAATGGAAATTAAAAAGGAAAATTAATCCGGCTCTCTCATAAACCAGGCATTTATTGTTTTCGTCGCAGTTGATCTGGTTGGCAAACAAAGTACTGAGTAGTTTGGCTTCTTTAACAGTTTTGATCATGGCCCGGTCAAAATCGGAAAGATAATGATACCGTAATATTGGATTATCCATTAACGACCATTGCCTGCGGGCATGAAGATAACTCCAGTTGTTGCCTTCGCGCGGGAAATCAATCCATTCGGGATGTCCGAATTCGTTTCCCATAAAATTCAGGTAGGCCTGTCCTCCTAAAGTGAGAGTAATAAGCCGGATCATTTTATGCAGTGCAATGCCCCGCTCAACAATAATGTTTTCGTCAGAGGATTGCATATTAAAATACATTTCCTTATCCATCAGCCTGAAAGCTATAGTTTTATCACCAACCAAAGCCTGGTCGTGCGATTCGCAGTAGGTTACAGTTTTAACATAGGCAAGTCTATCATTGAGTACCTGCCACATTTCGCCCATACTCCATTGTTCATCTGGCACATCTTTCAGGTATTTAATCCAGAAATCGGGGATTCCCATTCCAAGCCTGTAGTTAAATCCTATTCCTCCGTCTTCGATGGGCGAAGCCAGCCCTGGCATTCCTGAAACATCTTCGGCAATAGTAACAACATTTTGGTTAATGCTATGAGCCAGGTGATTTGCCAGTTGTAAATAGGTTACGGCATCATACTCAACCCCTTGTTTGAAGTATTTGTCGATATGATCAATTTTTTCGTCACCATGATGGAAATAAAGCATCGAACCCACACCATCGAACCGGAACCCATCAAAATGGAACTCTTTAAGCCAGTACTGTATATTCGACAGGAGAAACTGTATGACTTCAGTTTTTCCATAATCAAACAGCTTTGAATCCCAGTTTGGATGCTCGCCTCTGGCTCCGGCATGGAAATATTGCGTTTCGCTTCCATCGAAAAGATTTAGGCCCTCATTCAGGTTTTTTACTGTATGTGAATGCACCAGGTCCATAATAACTGCAATGCCCATGCTATGCGCTGTACTGATCAGGTTTTTGAGGTCTTCGGGAGTCCCAAACCGCGAAGAGGGTGCAAAAAAACTTGACACATGGTATCCGAATGATCCATAATACGGATGCTCCTGTATTGCCATAAGTTGAACAGCATTATAACCAGCTTTTTTTATCCGTGGGAGAATTTTATCAGTAAATTCAGTATAGGTTCCCAACCCTTCTTTTTCCTGGGCCATTCCAACATGAGCCTCATAAATAAAAAGATCGCCCAGTTTTTTAATATCAAAGTGTTCATTTCCCCAGTCGAATTGAGGTGAAAACCAAAGCTGGCCGCTAAAATTTTTAGTGTCCTCGTCCTGAATAACCCTGCTGATATAAGCAGGAATTCTAAGCTGATCGCCTATTGCACTCTGCACCAATACTTTAATTTTACTCCCATGCACAAACACAGTTTTATAATATTCAGCGTTCAGTTTTATTTCCCATATTCCTTTCTCTTTTTTCTGCAATGGGTGAGAATATTTGTTCCAATTGTTGAAATCGCCTGTAAGGAAAAGCCCGTTAGCCGCAGGTGCCCATTCGCGGTAAACCCAGCAATTTTCTTCCGGCATAAAATGTATTCCCATATACTGATAAGCAAGTGCAAATTGCTCAATACTTCCTGAAATTGATTCTAAGTAACTGAGCTTTGTCTTAAACCTTCCAAGCCGGGCAATGATGTCGTCCTTAGCCTGCTCGAGCCATGGGTCCTGTTCAATTATCCTGGGTGTTTTAGACGGGTTTTCTGTCATTTCGCGTTGTATTAAGTATGTGTTTCTTCAGTTTTATTCATGCAATATATGAAAAATATTTTTTATTTGAATCAGTATCACAACTCTTATTTTAATTTTCACTTTAAATACATATTATCAATCAATTAGATTACTAAAAAACAACGTATCGAAGATTCCTGAAAGTTAGTATACCTAATAAATATATATGCCTCTATTTAACCGGAAAATAAATATTTGTTTGCCACTGACCTGAATCGGTTTCCCGGGTAGGATCGCTGATGTACTCTTCCCATGATGGACCGGTTACCTGCAATCCCTTGTCATTAATATAAGTTTGAATAGCTTCATACGCTCCGTAAATTGAGTTATTAGATCCAAAATACTTAACCATGACTGTTTTTTGAACTCCGGTTTCAACACAAAACATTCCAACAGGAGTAATAACTTTATTAGCAACTGGAATACAGGCTTCAATATCGAAAATTTGTGTTGCAAAATTATGATAAATGGTCGTTGGATTTCCGGTAGGAGAGAGGTTCCTTGTTTTTAAAAAAATTGAAATTTTATTGTACATTGAAGCCAGTTTGGAATTAAGCGAAGCCGGAGACGCGGTATCGCGGACTGACAATAAAATACGTGAAGGTGCTTCAAAATCAATAATTTCGAAACCATTAATATTTCTGGAGGCTGCAACCAGTCTAAGCTTACCTAAACCACTTTCAATATCCGGCCCAACCATTCGATCCATAAAAAGTCCAAACCACCTGGATACCGGGTTTATACCCAGATTACTCCCGACTCTCCATGTAACTATTGTACTTTGGTTTTGCTTTACGAAAATAAATTTACTGGTTGATCTGCCTTTTTCTTCAAAATCCATCAACACAATCAGTGAATCGTAAGGAAAGCTGGAAATAATTGACAAACTTCCTTTTCCAACATTATTCTCCTTGCTGAACCAGCTAAAAGCAGCACCAACACCTGATTCGGGTCCTGAATAGGTTAGTTGTATAAATGTATCCGATGCCGGCCACGGAGACCATTTTTCCCAATTTTTTAATGTGTTCACCTGATCAAAAACAGTACCGGGGAATGCATCAATTTTTAAACTCCGTTCAACGTGTACCTTATGGGGTAGAAGAAAGCCAATGGATAGTAAAACCAGGACAATACAAAGAATAATAAATAAAATGCGTCGAAAAATTTTCATTGATGCGGAAACAATTAGTTGGGTAAAAATACGAAATAATAAGGATTTTTTATTTTTACATATTAATTGGGCTAAATATTATTTTGATGAGCTTGGAAACGAATATATAAGTCAATATTCTGTTTTTTTTGTTATTTTCTTGTTCTTTTGTCATGACACAAAAGAACCATCTTAGCGCAGCGATCTCATGAGCTCCTTTAAAAATAAGCAATGGGCGAATAAAAAGTCCAGGCTTTATATAAATTTCACACAAATGTACGCCTCGGTAAGGCTCGTGATCCCAATAAATGGGGACGGGCTTTAGAGCTTGGGAAACCTCATCCTGACAGCACGTGAAGCTGTGTTTTGCTACACACGTGCCCGCACTGTTTACCTTCGTCTACATCTTTTGTAAAATTTCTATTAGGCCGATCCATAGACCCTGAAAATCATTATAAATGCCAAATCGTTGTTCCGCTACGTTGCCATAAGAGGAAGCTCTCTTAAATTAATTTTCGGATTAATTCATGGAACTATTATGATGCCTTATTTTTTCCAGCACATCAAAATATAATACAGCCATTAATTGGAATTATTAATGAAGAAAAGGGAGAGATTCCTAAAGCATGATTGTGGAATGATTTTTGATAAATCTAAAGAAAACATAATTTAAATCTTCATTATGAAAAAGCTCATGTTTATAACGCTGTTGTCAGTATTCTTAATTTCAACATCCTGTACCAAGGAGTACATTACAAATGAATATACAGGTGGAAATGCTGATATGTCGACGGTTGATTTTACCGTGCAAAGTAACGAATGGGTATTGTATGGAAATCAGGGAGAAGAGGGTTACGGATATGCAGTGGACCTGGTTTTTCCTGAACTTACTGATAATGTATTCCAAAATGGCCTGGTTAGTTTGTACATGAAATCAGGCGACGCATGGATACCAGTTCCTGTTTACTTTTATTATCTAAGTGGAGATGTTTTGTACCAGGGAGGTTTCTTTTACAGAATGGAAAGGGGTGTTTTCTCCATTGATTATTATGAAAGTGATTTCCAAACCCAGAACCCGGGAACAAATTCATTCAGACTTGTGATTGTGCAACCCATATGATAGTTGACACATTATGGTTAAAGCTTCGCTATGCGGGGCTTTTTTTTTGTAAGTTAGTGGCTCAGATGCTTATTGAAATTTGAATAGTGAATAACAACTAACTAGTACATTTACAGTCGAATGGAAAGAGAAACTAAAATTGAATGTCCGAATTGCGGTACCGAAATTAATGTGAATGAGGTTCTTTCTCATCAGCTTGAAGATGATCTCAAAAAAAAATATTCAGCTCAACTGGCTGAAGAAAAGAAAAAATATAATGCCGAACTCGAACTCCTTAACCTACAGAAGGATGAATTTGAGAAGAAGAAGCAAAAGGAGAATGAACTCTTCCAGCAAAAATTACAATTGAGACTAAAGGAAGAGAAACTTTTAATTGAAAAGCAGTTAAAGGCAAAACTCACCGAAGAGCAGGACGAACTGATGGCTGCCATGCGGAAGGACTTGCTCGATCAATCAGAGAAATTGAAAGAATTAAGCAGGAGCAAAGCCGAAATTGAAAGACTCAAGCGTGAGAAGGATGAATTAAAAGAAAGCGTTACAGCTGATGCCGAACGCTTGCTGAACCAAAAGCTTACCGAAGAAAAAGAAAAAATCAGGAAAAGTGAACAAGATCGTAATGAACTGGCTATAAGAGAATTACAAAAGCAATTAGAAGACCAGAAACGCCTTACTGAAGAGATGAAACGTAAGCAGGAGCAAGGCTCCATGCAACTTCAGGGAGAAGTACAGGAATTAGCCATTGAGGAATGGCTGGCAGCCAATTTTCCTCTCGATAGTATCGAAGAAATAAAAAAAGGTGCCAGGGGCGGCGATTGCATTCAGACTGTTAACACACGAACCAGGCAGAATTGTGGTACAATATACTATGAAAGTAAGCGTACCAAAGACTTTCAGCCTAGTTGGATTGAGAAATTCAAAAGCGATATCCGTATTAAAGGTGCCAATATTGGAGTCCTCGTTACCGAAGTTTTACCCTCGGACATGGAGCGTATGGGTTTGAAAGAAAGTATATGGATATGTACATATGATGAATTCAAAGGATTGTGTAAGGTTTTACGTGAATCAATCGTTCAGGTTAGCAATGCCGTAGCTTCGCAGGAGAATAAAGGCGACAAAATGGTCATATTATACGATTATCTGACTAGTAATACATTTCATATGCAAATTGAAGCCATAGTAGAAGGTTTTACGCAAATGAAAATAGATTTGGACAGCGAGAAACGATCCATGCAAAAAAGCTGGAAAATGCGCGAGAAACAAATTGAAAAAGTAATTGACAATACCATTGATATGTACGGTTCAATTAAAGGAATTGCCGGAAGTGCAATACAGGATATTAAACAGCTGGATATGCCATACACGGATTTACTTGCAGAAAATTCTGAAATCTGATTTGATAGCTTTCCTTTTGTTGCTGTAAGAATGTAAATACACGTGATATTCTATTCCAGTTGACTTGATTGCTGATTCTGTTAAACGCTGAAAATAGTGTAGTATTACCAAAAATGAGGATAATCAATTTGTCCTATAATTAATATTATGTTAAATAGAAAATACTAAAAGAAAGAGTCCGGTTAAAACCGGACCCCTATCATTAAATTGTGAACTTACAAATTGCTGAGTTTCTCATTAATTGCCATTAACTTTTCGCTAAGTTTCAAGCGAGTGTATATTTCCTTCAGTGAAATGAGCGTAGGTTTATCCTGCGGCTGAAGAGTTTCGCATTTTTCGAGATATGGCAACGCGAGGTTTAGGTAATTATTCCCATCCGCTAACATCTTATCATATTTAGCAGTTTCGCTGATCGGTAGTTTATTGGCTTCATTAATAACTTCACCTCCTTTATTGAAATAAATTGCACCCAGGTTGAATAAGGCATCGAAATAATTTGGGTCTACATCAATAGTTTCTTTGTATGCAGCTATTGCAGCATCGAAATATTTAGCCCTGTCAGCAGCAGTAAGACTTGTATCATTTTTCATCAGGTCATAGGTTACTCCCACTGCGTAAAGTACTGAAACATTTTTCGGTTCCTTCTCTTTTGCAGCCATAAGGCTTGCAATTGCCTTTGCATGATTATTGGTCGAAATGTACATATTAGCCTCAGTAATAATAATATCAGTATTCCCGGGGAACATGGCTTTACCGATACTCAATATTTCAGCACCTTTGTCAAGATTTCCTTTTTCCTTGTAAAGAGTTGCCAATGAAGTATATACACTAACTTCTTTCATTTTTACATCAACCAGAAACTGGTACTTTTCGATTGCCTTATCAAGATAAGCTTTATCTGTAGCTGCTTTCTTTTCGAGGCATAATGCTTCACCATAATTAGCAAGTGTATCAATAGTATGGTTTTCCTTGCTAATATCTATAGCTCTTTCGAATAATGGCATAGCTTTATCAAAATCATTTTGCTGGAAGAAAGCAATACCTTCATTAAAAAATTCTCCACCAATTGCGGCCAGGCGCGCAGCTATATCAGCTTTATACTCTTCTTTAGTATCTAAAGCACGTGCTTTCACATAAGCTTCGTATGCAATATTAATTGCATCAGGCGCAAGAACCGCTTTAGCGGGCGAAATCTGGATATCGAGGTAAATGCCGCCTCTGTAATACCATACTTTGGCATCACTAACAGCTTCAGGATAAGTAATGGCTTTATCAATATACTCCTTAGCCTTTACTAAATCCTTTTTCATCCAATAGTTGTATGCAGAAGTGCGGTCTTTCTTCATTTGGGCGAAAGCTGTACTTACCAGCATAATCAGGGCAAATAAAACGAGAGTTCTTTTCATTTCCTTAACTTTTTAGTTTTTATTTTTCTTTGGTTAATGATAAATTATTTATTTACAGGTACTTATTCTTCTGTTGGTGGATTTGTTGTTTCTGAATCTTCATTTGAAATATCGGTATTGTCGTCCTCATTCAGTTCAATTCCTTCATTCAAATCATCATCTTCCGATTCATCGATCTCACATTCAACTTTTGCTACTGCAGCAATGCCATCATCATCTCTCAGGTTAATAAGCCTGACTCCTTGTGTGGCTCTTCCCATAACTCTCAGATCGCTTACACCCATCCTGATTATTATACCGGATAGATTAATTATCATGAGGTCGTCAGTGTCCGTTACATTTTTAATGGCAATTAAGCTTCCGGTTTTTTCAGTTACATTAATGGTTTTTACGCCTTTTCCTCCGCGGTTGGTAACCCTGTAATCATCAAGGTCCGAGCGCTTGCCGTAGCCTTTTTCCGAAACTACCAGTATGGAGTCATCTGTACTATTAACACATATCATGCCAATAACTTCGTCGGACTTTCCGCCCAAAGTGATACCCCTTACTCCTGTAGCGGTACGGCCCATCGGACGAACAGTTTTCTCGTTGAAACGGATTGCTCTTCCGCTGCGCAAAGCCATAAGCACTTCGCTGCTTCCGTTAGTCAGTCTTGCTTCGAGAAGTTGATCACCTTCGTTGATATTTATTGCGTTAATTCCGTTCAATCGTGGACGTGAATATGCTTCAAGGGAAGTTTTCTTGATAGTACCTTTCTTTGTACAAAGAATGATGTAATTGTTATTTACATATTCTTCATTTTTAAGGTCTTTCAGGTTAATGATAGCACGAACCTTATCGTCCGATTCAATATTCAGCATATTCTGAATTGCGCGGCCTTTGGAAGTTTTTCCCCCTTCAGGAATTTCATAAACCCTGAGCCAGAAACACTTACCCTTCTCAGTGAAGAAAAGCATATAGTTATGAGCTGTAGCAATATACAAATGCTCAAGGAAATCCTCATCGCGTATATCCGATCCGCGTGCACCACGTCCTCCCCTGCTCTGGCGGCGGTATTCACTTAGTGGTGTGCGTTTCATGTAGCCCATGTGCGAGATTGTAATAACCACAGCCTCATCAGCAATGGTATCTTCTATACGGAAATCCTTAGCACTCAGTTCGATGCGGGTCATGCGCACATCACCGTATTTTTCCCTGATGTCGGTGAGTTCACTTTTAATAATCTCAAACTGAAGTGTTTCGTCGGCAAGAACACTGCGAAAATATGCAATGATCTTCATCAATTCAGCAAATTCTTCTTTGAGTTTATCGCGTTCGAGGCCTGTAAGACGTTGCAAACGCATATCAAGAATAGCTTTTGCCTGTATTTCGCTGAGCGAAAAGCGTTCCATCAAATTAGTTCTAGCCTCTTCGGGCAAAGCTGCCGCGCGGATAATTGCAATAACTTCGTCGATGTTATCGAGTGCAATAAGCAGACCTTCGAGAATGTGTGCGCGTTTTTCGGCTTCAGCCAATTCGTAACGGGTACGCCTCAAGATAACTTCGTGGCGGTGATCGATAAAATGGCCGATCAGTTGTTTGAGGTTCAGCTGATATGGCCGTCCTTTAACCAATGCAATGGCATTGGTACTGAATGAAGTTTGTAAAGCCGTATATTGATATAGTTTATTGAGAACTACATTCGAAACGGCATCTTTTTTCAGTTCGTAAACAATACGGAGGCCATTACGGTCGCTTTCATCGCGTATATCATGAATACCTTCAATTTTTTTCTCGTTAACAAGGTCGGCTGTCTTTTTAATCATCTCAGCCTTATTTACCTGGTAAGGTATGGATGTGAAAACTATAGCTTCACGGCCTTTCTCGTCAGTTTCGAAAGTGGATTCACCCCGCATTATCAAACGTCCCCGACCGGTTTCGTATGCCTCTCTTACGCCTTCATACCCATATATTATGCCACCTGTAGGAAAATCAGGTGCTTTGATATATTTCATCAGGCCTTCGATAGTGATATCCCGGTCATCGACGTATGCAATACATCCATTGATGATTTCGGTAAGATTATGCGGCGGAATGTTTGTTGCCATACCTACAGCAATACCTGAAGTACCATTAATTAAAAGGTTAGGTATCTTTGCTGGTAATACAGTAGGTTCCTCTAAGGTATCGTCAAAATTTAATTTAAAATCTACAGTATCCTTATCAATATCTGCCAGCAACTCTTCTGCAAGCTTACGAAGGCGAACTTCAGTATATCGCATCGCCGCCGGGCTGTCGCCGTCAATTGAACCAAAGTTGCCCTGTCCATCGACCAGCGGGTAGCGTAGCGACCAATTCTGAGCCATACGGACCATAGCGTCGTAAACGGATGTATCCCCGTGAGGGTGATATTTACCAAGAACCTCCCCGACAATACGGGCTGATTTTTTGTATGAGCGGTTCGAAAGAACACCCAAATCAAGCATACCATAAAGAACTCTTCGGTGAACAGGTTTTAAACCATCACGTACATCGGGTAATGCCCGCGATACAATAACCGACATCGCATAATCGATGTAGGCGCCTTTCATTTGTGTTTCAATATTTACCGGTACTATTCTTTCCCCGTCCTGAATATTATCCATTTATTAACTCCTTCATTTATAATAACTTAAGTTATCTTCTACAGAACTACGAAAGTACAGAATTTTTTGATACAAAAAATGTAAATCTGAGCTTTTTCAACACTGTTTCTAACATTCGCCTGTTGATAACATCAAAATGCAGTAAATGAATGATTTAGTGATAAAGAGTTAATCATCTAAGCAAACTATTTACGGACTTGTACGTTTATATTGTAATTTTGAAGAGATTTTGAATTTTAATCATTTAGTAAGTTAAGGACTGGAAAATACATGGAAGCAAAGTTCTCACAAAGAGTTAAAGATGTACTGTCTTTTAGCCGCGAAGAGGCAATCAGGCTTGGAAATGAATATATTGGAGTTGAACACCTTCTATTAGGTATGATACGAGAAGGTGAAGGACTGGCAATACGGATTTTAAACTATCTGAATGTTGATATGGCTGAATTGCGCCGGGTAATTGAATCAGCAATAGTTAATCCTGCAAACAGGAATAAAGTAAACGATAACCTCCCACTCGTAAAACAAGCTGAGCGCGCACTTAAACTGACCTACCTCGAAGCTAAACTTTTTAATAGTGAGTTAATTGGTACTGAACATCTTATGTTGGCAATTTTGAAAGATGAAGATAATCTGGTAACCCGTTCGGTAAAAAAATACAGTGTTGATTATGATCTGTTTAAAGAGGAAGTGAAATCGTACCTGATAACCGGGGAAGACTCATCACAACAGGCAGATCGTGAAAAACTTTTCGGGGAAACAGATTCAGACCCCAAAGATGACATCTCAGGAGGTTCGCAGGACGATGATCCTGATGAAGGTGGCGGTGGAATTGAAAACCTCAGGAAAACATCGGACAGCAAGTCGAAAACACCGGTTCTGGATAATTTTGGCCGCGATCTTACCAAAGCCGCCGAAGAAAACCGTCTCGATCCTATTGTAGGTCGTGAGAAAGAACTCGAACGAATCTCGCAGATACTCAGCCGCCGTAAAAAAAACAATCCAATTCTGATAGGTGAACCCGGTGTTGGTAAATCAGCGATTGCTGAAGGACTTGCATTGCGGATCGTTCAGCGGAAGGTATCGCGTGCTTTGTTTAATAAAAAAGTTTATACTCTCGATCTGGCATCGCTTGTAGCGGGCACTAAATACCGTGGTCAGTTCGAAGAACGGATGAAAGCCGTACTGAACGAATTGGAAAAAAACCGCGACATAATTCTTTTTATTGATGAAATCCACACCATTGTTGGTGCCGGAAATGCAAGCGGATCGCTTGATGCAAGCAATATGTTCAAACCAGCTCTTGCTCGCGGCGAAATACAATGCATTGGTGCTACCACGCTTGACGAATACCGTCAGTATATCGAAAAAGACGGTGCATTGGAACGCAGGTTTCAAAAGATCATTGTTGATCCGACTTCGCCTGACGAAACGGTTACTATTCTGAACCAGATTAAGGAAAAATATGAGGATCATCACCTGGTAAAATATACACCCGAAGCTATAAACGCTTGTGTAACGCTTACAAACCGTTATCTTACTGACCGTTGTCTGCCGGACAAAGCCATTGATGCTCTTGATGAATCAGGTGCACGTGTTCATATCTCGAATATGCATGTGCCCGTTGAGATAGTTACTATCGAAAGTCTGATTGAAGATATCAGGCAAAAGAAAATGAAAGCTATAAAAGGGCAGAAATACGAAGAGGCCGCCCGGTACCGTGACGATGAACGAAAAGCCCAGGCTCAGCTTGAAGCACTAAAAGCTAAATGGGAAGAAGATTCGAAAGTAAACCGGCAGATGGTTACTGAAGAAAATGTTGCAGAAGTAGTTGCCATGATGACGGGTGTGCCAGTTCAACGTATTGCTGAAAATGAAGGTTCACGCCTTATGAATATGGAAGTGGAACTTGGCGGATCAGTAATCGGACAGGAGAATGCAATTAAAAAAGTAGTTAAGGCCATTCGCAGAAATCGTGCCGGACTGAAAGACCCGAATAAACCTATTGGAACATTTATATTTCTAGGCCCAACCGGTGTTGGAAAAACACACCTTGCCAAAATTTTATCCCGTTACCTTTTTGATACTGAAGATGCGTTGATACGGATCGATATGAGCGAATATATGGAAAAATTCGCTGTATCGCGCCTTGTCGGGGCGCCTCCGGGGTATGTTGGTTATGAAGAAGGTGGTCAGTTGACCGAAAAAGTACGACGCCGCCCCTACTCTATTGTATTACTTGATGAAATTGAGAAAGCTCACCCTGATATTTTCCACATCTTGCTGCAAGTACTTGACGATGGTCAACTTACTGACAGTCTTGGAAGGAGAGTTGATTTCAAGAATACAATTGTTATTATGACTTCCAATATTGGTTCGAGGCAGCTCAAGGATTTTGGCGCGGGTGTTGGATTCAGCACGAATGCACGGCAGTCGCAGAGTTCGAGCATCGCACAAAGTGTAATAGAGAATGCCCTGAAGAAATCATTTGCACCTGAATTCCTTAATCGTATTGATGATGTGATTATTTTTGATTCGCTTGAACGAGAGGATATTCACAAAATAATAGACATTGAACTGGCGCATCTTTTCAGCCGTATCCGGACTATGGGTTACGAACCAAACATTACTGAACGGGCAAAAGATTATATTCTTGAAAAAGGCTGGGATGAGCAATTCGGTGCCCGTCCATTGAAAAGAGCTATTCAGAAATATGTCGAAGAT
>JBBQUX010000017.1:0-40270 GCA_038212135.1 Bacteroidales bacterium
ATCTTCCATCTTCCATCTTCCGTCTTCGGTCTTCGGTCTTCGGTCTTCGGTCTTTCATCTTCCATCTTCCATCTTCCGTCTTCGGTCTTCGGTCTTCGGTCTTCGGTCTTTCATCTTCCATCTTCCATCTTGGTTGAGCCATTTCTTTAAACTTATAACCTGGTTGCAAGTCTGACAAAAATCATCGAACCGTTAATATATAGTTAACACTGTAAACTATTTTAAAATTAAACTACTTTTGCAAAGGAAAATTTATACAAATTCGGAATGTAATGATTGAACAGCCATTAGGAAGAATGCTCTCAATGCTTGGCAAAGGCTATCTGCAACTTTTGCATACCAAACTCGAGCATATGGACATTGGCCGGTATTACTATGCAATAGTGCTGATTGATAGCAGAGATGGAATCATAACTCAACAGGAACTTGCATTGCTGCTTGATACGGATAAAGTAAGTATAGTGAGGATAGTTGATTACCTTTCGGATAAAGGCTATGTGAAACGCATCCGGAAAACGGATGACCGGCGTAAACAGAACCTGCTTTTAACTGAAAAAGCAAAACGGGCAATTCCGGAGATCAAACAAGCATTCGTTGATTTAAATGGAATAGTCATGTATGGTCTAACACCCGCCAGGATTAACGAATTCACTGATATGTTAAAAATGCTTAAGAACAATATAACTGAAAATACTCAGTCGATATGAAATATTTGCAAACTCTTGCCATTCCCCTTCTGATTTCAGCATTGATTTCGTGCAAAGGCGAAGTAAAAGAAAAAACTGCTGAAAAAGCTAAACCGCCTATTGCTGTTGAGGTTATTGTAGCTGGTAACAGTGATTTTTCGTCGGATATCGAAGTGAACGGGACTGTGCTGTCAGAAGAAATGGTTGAGCTACATCCTGAAGTAGGCGGACGCCTCACCTACCTGAACATCCCCGATGGAGCACATGTAGTTGCCGGAACAATACTTGCCAAAGTAAATGATGCTGATTTGCAGGCGCAATTGCAGCAGCAGAAAGTTCAGATCGATCTTGCCGAAAAAACCGAACAACGACTCAGCAAACTGCTTACAGTAAATGGCGTTGACCAGGCAACTTATGATGCCGCCCTCAGCCAGGTAAATCTCTACAACGCCAATATCAATGTACTAAGGGCACAGATCGATAAAACTATAATCAAAGCACCATTCTCAGGGCGACTCGGGCTCAGGCTTGTGAGTGAAGGTGCTTATGTATCACCCACAACTATTATCGGAACACTGCAACAAACAGATAAGATAAAAATCGATTTTTCAGTTCCTGAGGCCTATTTAAACATGGTAAAAACAGGTAAAACTGTTTCGATACGAACTAATTCATCCACTGAAGATATTACCGCAACCATAACTGCTATTGAGCCTCAGATCAGTTCAGCAACACGAAATATAAAAGTACGTGCCAGGTTGAATAAAGGAAATATCAGCCCGGGAGCCTTTGTAAAAGTTTTACTTGATGAAAAAATAAGCGGTATTGTGGTGCCCACCAATGCTATAATTCCTGATGCACTGTCGAGCCAGGTAGTAAAGGTAAAAAACGGTAAGGCCATTTTTCAGAATGTGGAGACCGGTATTCGCAATGGCGATGTAGTAGAAATTACCGAAGGCATAAATACCGGTGACACGGTGATTGTTAGCGGAGTGTTATACGTGAGACCAAATGCGGATGTAAAAATAAAAAAGGTTAAGGATAACTGATTCCTGAATAAGTACCAGTGTTAAACCCTGAAAATTAACTGACATTTATTTGCCTAACCTTCCGAAATGAATATATCTGAACTATCAATCAAGCGTCCGATTCTGGCAACAGTGATGAACCTTTTTCTCATACTGTTCGGCATTATCGGTTATACCTACCTCGGAGTAAGGGAATACCCTGCTATTGATCCACCCATGATCACGGTAAGTACTTCTTATACCGGCGCCAATGCGGATATTATCGAAAGCCAGATCACCGAACCTCTCGAAAAATCAATTAATGGAATTCCCGATATACGTGCTATTACATCAACCAGTTCTGTTGGAAGGAGTAATATTAATGTAGAATTTAATATCGATGCAAATCTTGAAGCTGCAGCAAATGATGTGCGCGATAAAGTAAGCCAGGCTGTCAGAAATCTGCCACAGGACATTGATGCTCCGCCCGTTGTGTCAAAATCGGATGCCAACAGTGATTTTATTATCCTGATGGCTGTTCAAAGCCGGACAAAAGGCTTACTTGAGCTCAGCGATTACGCCGAAAACGTGCTTCAGAATAAGTTTCAGACTATCCCTGAAGTAAGCGGTGTAAATATTATCGGGCAAAAACGTCCGGCCATGCGCATCTGGATTGATCCGGATAAACTGAATGCCTATAACATTACTTTTAACGATATTACTGATATCCTTAATAAAGAAAATGTCGAAATTCCCTCAGGAAAAATATATGGAAACAAAACTGAGTTAACAATCAGGGCTTTAGGAAATCTCACGACAGAAAAAGAATTCCGCGATCTGATTATACGCGGCGGGGAAAATGGAATCATCCGCCTTGGCGATATTGCAACTGTTGAACTTGGACCCGAAAGTTACGAAAGAAGTTGGAAACTAAATGGAGTAAATGCAGTAGGTATCGCTATTACTCCTCAGCCTGGTGCCAATTACATTAATATTTCGGATGAATTCAATAAACGGCTGGATGAAATTATTAAATCACAGAAAAGTGATATTACTTTCACTACGCTGATCGACAATACCCGGAATGTACGTAAATCGCTGAAAGAAGTTGGTGAAACGTTGCTGATAGCAATAATACTTGTAATCCTTGTCATATTTTTCTTTTTCCGTAACTGGCTTATTGCTTTACGGCCGCTGATTGACATTCCGATATCATTGATATTTACGTTTTTCATCATGTATATAGCGGGTTTCTCGGTTAATATCCTCACGCTGCTTGCCATCATCCTTGCAACAGGACTTGTGGTGGACGACGGTATAGTAGTTACCGAAAATATTTTTCGCAAAATAGAAGCGGGAATACCCGTTCGCAAGGCAGCTATTGATGGATCCAGGGAAATTTTCTTTGTTGTAATTTCTACGTCAATAACACTTGCAATTGTATTCCTTCCGGTATTGTTTCTTCAGGGTTTTGTAGGCAGTCTATTCCGCGAGTTCGGAATTGTTCTGGCTGTTGCCGTTTTGGTTTCTGCGTTTGTTTCGCTTACCATCACACCGGTGCTAAATGTGTTTCTTAATCGCAGGGGTGCTCAACATGGTAAATTCTATAACGCTACCGAACCTTTCTTTTCCGGAATGGAAAGTGGTTACCGAAACCTGATCATTAGGTTTATCAGATACAGATGGATGTCGTGGGCAATCGTTGCAGCATGTTTTGCGGTTGTATACTTCATAGGTACAAGCTTGCAACGCGAAATTGCCCCGCTTGAGGATAAAGCAAGCGTGCGTGTGCAAATCATTGGTCCGGAAGGTGCAAGCTATCCTTATATGATGGAAACAGGCGATAAAATAGCCGATTTTCTGATCGATTCAATTCCTGAAGCCGATTTTTCTTTTATCTCGATTCCAGGGTTTGGAAGTTCCGGCGTGAATAGCGGTTTTGGTCGGATTGGCCTGGTACCAGCCGGAGAACGGCAGCGAACCCAAAGCCAGATTGCTCAGGAACTGGCAAAGAAGATGGGTCGGTTTAGTGATGTACGTATTTTCCCGATTGAAGAACAGACTATTTCTGTAGGTCTGGCATCAAGAGGATCGCTTCCGGTTCAGTTTGTAATTCAAAACCTGGATTTCGAAAAACTCAGATCGGTGATTCCACAATTCCTGGAATCTGCCAAAGACGATAAAACTTTTCAGAATGTGGACGTGAACCTCAAATTCAATAAGCCCGAGGTTGACATTACCATCGACAGGATCAAAGCCCGTGAATTCGGGCTAACCGTTACCGATATTGCAGGAGTGCTGCAAAGTGCTTTCAGCGGTCGACGCCTCGCCTATTTCATCATGAATGGAAAACAATACCAGGTTATCAGCCAGGTGGGGCTGAAAAACAGGCAGGCACCTGCTGATATTGCAAATTTATATGTGAGAAATAATAAAGGTGATAATATTTCACTTGCTTCGGTGATTAAAATTGAGCCAAACGCCATGCCTCCTTCGTTGTATCATTTTAACAGGTACAAAGCAGCTACAATTTCCGCTTCACTGGCCGAAGGTAAAACTATTGGCGATGGTGTTGCAGCCATGCAGGCTATTGCCGACAAATTGCTCGATGAGAGCTACCAGACCTCGCTCAGCGGACCATCCCGCGATTATGCAGAGAGTTCGTCGAATACGGCTTTTGCCTTTATACTGGCTCTTGTACTTATTTTCCTTGTGCTTGCCGCACAGTTCGAGAGTTTCAGGGATCCCTTAATCATTATGATTACGGTACCGCTGGCAATAGCCGGGGCTGTGCTAAGCTTATGGATTTTCGGCCAGACCTTGAATATCTTTTCGGAAATTGGCATGATTATGCTGATCGGGCTTGTTACAAAAAACGGTATTCTGATCGTGGAATTTGCCAATAAAAGGCGCGATGCAGGTTTGCCGAAACGGCAGGCTGTTATTGAAGCTGCCACCCAGCGGTTAAGACCCATTTTAATGACCAGCCTTGCAACTTCGCTTGGTGCGCTTCCAATTGCAATGAGTCTGGGATCTGCTGCTACAAGCCGTATCCCTTTAGGTATTGTGGTGGTTGGTGGGATCATGTTTTCATTGATTCTCACTTTATTTGTAATTCCGGCTGTGTATACTTTTATTTCAGGAAAACGTGATGTACATGAAGAAGAAATGGAAGAGATAAGCTAGAATTTAAAGTCAAAATGTAAAATTCATAAGTCAAAGGCCAATACAAAATGATAAATGGTTTTTTGTTTTCGGCGTTCAAAGGTTCAAAAATGATGGGTTTACTGTTACATAAATTGCCAGTCGGCTAAAGGCAGAATAAAAAAACAAATACAATGAAATTCATTTTAAAAATAGTCATACTGTATATTGGATTTAGTCTTCCTTTTATGGGGAAGACTCAGCAGGTGTTTACATTGAAAAATGCGATTGATACAGCACTTCTGAACAATTTCGATATTCGGATTGCCAGGAACTATGTGGATATCGCCCGGATGAATAATACGTACGGTGTCGCCGGTGGTTTACCTTATATTTCAGCCAATGCCGGTGATAACGCATCCTTAAGTAATATCGATCAGAAATACACTGACAGAACCGAATCGAATTTTTCTAACAGGGGTCAGAATGATATAAATGCAGGGGTTTCGGCAGGAGTAGTATTATTTAACGGTTTTAAAATTACTGCTGCAAAAGAAAGACTGAACAGATTGGAAAACCTGAGTGAATTACAATTAAATCAGCAGATACAAAGCACCATTGCTGATATCATGGTAACGTACTACGATATTATCCGACAGCAGAATTACCTTAAGATAATTGAAAACACACTTGATGTTTCGAAGCAAAAACTGGATATCGTTAACGTAAAAAATAATGTAGGAATGGCCGATGCCGTGGTGATGCTGCAGGCTCAGAGTGATGTTAATTCAGCTGAGCAACTGCTTGAATTGCAGAAGCTTGTTATCGAACAGAATAAAGCTGATTTACTTTTACTTATAAGTGCAAAACAGCAAAACAGTTTCCTGGTTGCTGATAGTATTCTTGTTGATAAAACGATTCGGTTGGATTCAATACTCAACTACCTGAACCGTAATCCGCAGTATCTCAGTGCTGAGCAACAAATTCTGATTGACGAACAGATTGTTAAAGAGGTTTCGTCGCAACGTTATCCTTCGGTAAAATTAAATGCAGGCTACGATTTTTATCATTCAGATATTAATTCCGGCTCACTGCAAATGAGCCAGAATTACGGACCAACGGCAGGTGTTTTGCTACAGGTTCCAATATTTAACGGCAACATATATAAAACCCAGGCTGATGTCGCTAAAATCAGGGTTAACAATTCGAAACTTGAAAAGGAAAGCCTGCTCAATTCACTCACCACCCAGGCTACCAAATTATACCGGGCCTATTCCACCACATTGCAACAAATTGAATCGCAACAAAGTAACTTTGAAATCAACAAGCAGCTTCTTGCAGTGGTGTTGCAAAAATTTAACCTCGGCCAGGCTACTATCCTGGATGTGAAAGCTGCACAGACAAGTTTCGAAACTGCCGCATACCTGTTGGTAAACCTGCTTTATTCTGCCAAAGTATCGGAAATAGAGTTGAAACAACTAACGTACAGCCTTGAAGTTTAATATCGCGAAAGACCAAACGCAAAAAAGCCCCGCGTTAGCAGGGCTTTTTCAAGAATCATTTATGTCTGTGTAAATTAAATCACTTTAACATTAACGGCGTTTAATCCTTTTTTGCCTTCCTGAAGGTCGAATGACACCTGGTCATTTTCTCTGATCTCATCGATCAATCCTGTTACGTGAACAAAATATTCTTTGTCCGATGCGTCATCTTTAATAAATCCAAATCCTTTGGAATCATTGAAAAATTTTACTGTTCCTTTACTCATGATGTTTTTAATTTTAATATGATTTTTCGCAAAGATACGATTATTTACATAGCTGTAACATTTATCTGTAAATAATTTTATTTTGGTCTTATTTTACAATAGTCCGTTATTTTTTCCCTCACGTAAAGACGCAAAGACGCAAAGAACTGATTTTCCATCATTTGAATACAAATAAATTGTTTTCATAACTATTTGATTTTTTAGTACAATACAAAAGTTTAACGAAGTATTGATTTTACACACGTCTAACTTAAATCATCCAGAAAATCAAGGTGATTGTTTTCATGACTTTACAGCAAAACCAAATCGGAATTAATGATATAAAAATTCGAATTACGGAACATCCGAAACAGGCTGAATTACACGATTTTAACAGAAGTCATTGAAATTGATCCCATTACAGTTTTTTCATTGAAGAAAGTTATTTCTTCATTTTCAGCTTTCAGTGCCAAAGCGTAAAGTAATGGAAGGAAATGCTCAGGAGTAGGAACTGCTAACTCCACTTCACGCCCAAGTTTCCGGTAATTGATCAGTTGCTGATGATCATTGTCGAAAATCAGCTTTTTGAATTTCGAATTTGCTTCCTGTGCCCAATCAAAACCGCTTTCCGGTTTGTTCCAGTCGAGGATACGCAGGTTATGAACCATATTGCCGCTACCCAGTATTAAAACGCCTTTATTGCGCAACCTGGAAAGTTGTTTTGCCAGATCATAATGATATTGCGGATCCTGATTATAATTGAGGCTCAGTTGGATGACCGGGATGTCCGCTTCGGGGAACATTACTTTTATAACACTCCATGCACCATGGTCCAGTCCCCAATTCTCATTAAGACCTATCTGCGTTTTAGTAACGATCGATTTAGTTTCCCTGGCCAGTTCAGGATTTCCTGGAGCCGGATACTGAACATCAAACAATGCCTTTGAGAAGCCTCCGAAATCGTGAATAGTCTTAGGCTTTTCCATTGCAGTTACAAATGTTCCTTTTGTTTCCCAGTGTGCTGAAATACAAAGTATTGCATTTGGCTTTGGCAATGAGCGGGTGACAGCCTTCCAGTTATCGGTAAATTCATTTTGTTCGAGGGCATTCATCGGGCTGCCATGCCCGACGAAAAGCACAGGCATACGCTCTGAATTTCCAAGCGGGTCAGTTAATAATTTAATTTTATCCAGGTTCATTGCAAGACCGGCTAATGGTAAAAGTGGAAGCAATTTAAGAAATTCTGTTCTTTTCACCAGAATATATATTGAATTTATTGAATTAACATAAGATGAGTATAATTGTTCGAGAAAAGATCCCTGCGAAAAAGCAATAACTTACTTAAACGGTCTATCCTTTTCAAAATCAGGCTTGTAATGCTCACTGCTTTCCAATTCCTGAACCCAGCCTTTGTAAAATCCCAGGTTTTCCAGTTCACTTTTAACGGTTTCATATTCGTAAGACGATAAAGTGCGGCCCAGGGTCGGGTGCTGCTGCACAAGCGGTGTCGGCCAGTATTGTGCCATGAGTGAGATTGCAATTGAAACTGAGATATCAGCAATATTTTGCAGAACGTTGAGACTGTTTTCAATATTTGCGGGCAGTACAAGGTGACGGATAATAAGCCCTTTTTCGGCATAACCATTTTCATTCATCACAATGGTGGAGCCTTTCTGCCGGTACATTTCCCTGATAGCGGCATTGGCTACCTGCTGATAATCTGCAACTTTCGAAAATTTACGCGCAAGGTTGTTGTCAGCATATTTATAGTCAGGAAGGTAAATATCAATATAACTCTCAAGATCTCTTATCTCCTCAACTTTATCATACCCATTCGTATTATAAACAAATACAGGATTGTGATCTTGTAAACGCAAAGCTTCGATTATTGCTTTTACATGCGGAATATAATGGGATGGCGACACAAATCCCACAGCATGGCAGCCCGCTTCAAGAATTTTGATTATTGAAGCAACAACTTCGTCCAGAGTCATTTCGCGATCGTTCACACCACCATAATTACAACTTATCTGGAAATTCTGGCAATAAATACATGAAAGATTGCACCGGCTGAAAAAGACATTGCATATACCATTACTCCCGCTTATCACAGGTTCTTCTCCATGGTGAACGCATATTGAACTGATATTGAATGCGGTATTGCTTCCACAAACCCCTGTTTCTCCATGAAGCCTGTCAGCTTTGCAGTTGCGCGGACAAATACCACACGCAGTTAGAGGTGCGAACAATTGATTAATGCGACTTTCAGGAAGATTTGATTTCACTTTGCCGGAATGGAAAGGCAAAGATACTGGTTTTGACTTTCACCTTATTTAGTCTCATCCAATGCGTTGTAGTAGGCGACAACTTTTTTCAAATCTTCGGTAGTCTTTACTTTGTTCCCAGTGATGCGAAGGTATTCGTCAATTTCGGCATTGTGTTCATTTAAAAGCGATAAAACACTTTTACGGTTGCACATCACTTTGCTTGCAAGTTTGTCAGGTTTGCTGATAAAAAAGCACTCGTCGATATAATATTTAGTTGCACTCCGGTCTTCAGGTTCTTTAACATCCGGCACCTCGTAAGTTACGAGTCTTTTCAGCAGCAACTTATTCTTCCCTGGTTCAATTAACTCAAAATAACCCTGGCGAATAGTATTTTCACATTGAAAAGTCTCATAAATGAACGTGTGGCCATCGAAAGAAACGGTGCTCAATTCCTTTGGCGAAGCAAAGGCAAGAGTGTCTTTTCCTGAAATAAACTGCATCTGGTCAGCCATGATATCATACCGCAGCAAATAATCATCTATTCTACTTCCATCGTGAAGAACAACAGAGCCTGCAGGCCAATCCGAACCAATATATATCTGGCCTTCGACGCCCGTAAGTTTAAATTTTTCGCCAGGCATCCCGCCTCCTGAAAGCATTGCCTGGGCATCCCTAACCCTTGTAGCATCGGTTTTTGAATAAGATGATTTGGGGTCAGTACCCCTACCTGAAACTCCTTGTGCACTAGTTTTAATGGCTGATGCAACCATAAAAACAGAAACGAGAATTATAACTGTAGTTTTCATGGCTATAAATTTTGGTTGCCTAAATATACGATATTTTTCGATATGTTTTGCATTTTAAGTCAAATATACTTTGAATAGTGAATCTATTTATTTGAATAAATGTGTGTAATAAATATCCAATCGCAGGCTAAACCTTGAAACAAAACAAAAAATTGTCATACGCCCTTTTGCTGAAAGTTCATTTGCCGGATGCAGAATCAAGAATTAAAACTGGTTATTCGAAATCAATAAAAGAATTATACTTTTGCTAAACTTCAGTATTTAGTATCACTAAGAAAAGTCATCATTTTACGTGAAAATGCTCATTTCCTTTAACTTTAGGCTTGGCAGGCAAAACTCAGTCTTCTGTGCGCGAGAACTTTCCCTTTCCGGCTGCTGAGCGGAGCCAAAGCGAAGGGGTGAGCGTGGGCAGAACTCATTTTAGACTCGTTTTCTTATACAATAGTCCGTTATTTTATTGCCTCACGCAAAGACGCACAGTCGCAAAGAACTGATTTTCAATCATTTGAATATGAATAAAATATTTTCATACCTATTTGATTTTCAGTTCAATGCAAACACTATTTATTAAATGCAAACTGACTAATAATGGCGGGTCTACATGATGAGGATGTGAGATTTACGATGTACGAGGTACGATTTACGAGGTACGATTTACGAGGTACGATTTACGATTTGTGTTGTGGGATGCGGATTACGAAACAATTAACTAATTTCTTATAATGAAATACATTTCGGGGCTTCTTTTCCTTTTACTTTTTTGTTTTGAATCGTTGGCAACTTCGGTGACTGTCAGTGGTAACGTAAATGGCACATGGACAGCAGATACAGTATTGGTTGAAGGGAATCTGATGGTTCAACCAGGAGAACTGTTGTTAATCTCAGCGGGAACAGTGATACAGTTTCAATCGTATTACCGGATTGATGTGCAGGGAAGGATAATGGCTACAGGCACAGAAAGTGATTCAATACTTTTTACTATTTGCGATACTTCCAATTTTTATGCTCAATCGCAGGGACGAGGCGGCTGGTCAGGGATCAGGTACAGGCAACCAGCAGCAGGCGAAGACTCTTCCATATTTTCGTATTGCCGTTTTGAATTCAGTAAAGCTGCTGAAGACTCATCAAATTGTTATGGCGGAGCTATATTTGTTCATGATTTTAGCAAACTGAGAATCGAAAACTGCTTATTTTTCAATAATTATTCCTTTTACAGCGGCGGGGCAGTTTACTTGAACAACTCTGATGCAGGAATAGAAAAATGCAGATTTATCAACAATTATTCAGGCAATACAGGAACTGTTTACGGCTATGGCGGCGGAGTTTGTTCAATGAACAGTTCTCCTGTAATCAGGAACAATGAATTCTATAAAAACTCATCGACAGGAGTTGGTGGTGCCGTATCGTTTGATAACAGCAATCCTGTATTTGAAAGCAATATCATGCAGTTCAATTTCAGCGCATTGGGTGGTGCACTTGGAGTACTTCGCTCCTCCCCTGTCAATACTTTGAATAACAATCTGGTAACGAATAACAGTGCGCTGTTTTTTGGAGGAGGCATTTGCTGTATCCGTTCATTCCCGGTGTTTTCGAATTTAACAGTTTCGAATAATGACGCTGCCTATGCCGGTGGATTTTACTGCAACGATTCAGCTGCTCCGGCTATGTACAATTCAATAATATGGGGAAATACAGGGTTTGGCGCGAGTGTATATATCTGGGATATTTTCTCGGCTCCAGGCTTTTATTACTGTGATATTGAAGGCGATACAACAGGTTTCGAAGGAAGCGGTGCCCACCAGGGATATCATGGGCAATATGTATACAACATAAATGAAAACCCTTATTTTATTGGAAGCGGATTATTCCCATTTCAACTTTTGGCAACTTCTCCTTGTATAAATGCCGGTACACCGGAAGCCGGATTTCTGAACCTCCCTCCTACTGATCTGGCAGGTGCCCAACGAATCGAAAATTATACAATAGATATGGGGGCTTATGAATTCAACGGGACTACAACAGTAAAATCCATAAATACAGGAATCGGATCTCTTAAGATTTTCCCTAATCCCTTTGTAAAATCAACAAACTTTTCCATTCCCACCCATTCCGAATTTAATAAAAATGTTATAATTACTGATATACAAGGTCGCCTGGTAAGGCAGTTGGTTCTTGTTTCAAATGAATTGGTTATATCATGGGATGGTTGTGATGAATACGGAAACCAGGTTCCAAAAGGCGTTTACCTTGTTGTGGTGAAATCTGAAAGTAAAATATATTATGGAAAGGCGATAAAATAGAGTAGCCGGAAAAAATTCCCGGCTACCAACTATCAAAACAAGCAGTTGCTAAAATACTACTCTTGTTTAATCACTATTCAACTACCAGTGTTTGAATTGAATGTGGTAAACTTACAACCTCTGCTGCCTGGCCTGCAATCCAAAGGCGATATGGAATTTTATCATCGCTCTGATTCATAACAACAACAGCTATTTTCCCGTCGGTATTTTTGAAAGCAGTGGTTAATAGCTGCCCACGGCTCGATGAACTGATGATTCGCTTTGCGCCAGGACGTATAAATTTCGAGAAATGCCCGATATAATAATATGAACTCATGTAATAAATCTGGCCGGTTTTGGTATCGGCATGAACAGGAGCATAACAGAAGTTACCCACATGATTTGGTCCGCCTTTTTCATCCAGTAATATATTCCAGTCAGTCCAGCCAACTGTTCCGTTGTTAAAATCGCTGATCATCGAAAGTCCGTATTTTTCGCCCCATTTCCACTCTCCGATTTTCGCAAAGTCGTAACTTTCGGCACAGCCTTCGGTAAATATGAGGTTTTTATCGGGATAGGTTTCGGCAACACGCTTCACGTTATCGTATATATTTCCTCCTCCTGTCCAGCTTTCGTACCAGTGGAAACCAATGCCCCAAACGTATTTTGCTGCCTCCGGGTCATCGAGTACGGTGCTGGCACGTTGGTAAATCAGGTCACGGTTATGATCCCAGGCAATCAGCTTTTTATCTGCCATTCCCGCTTTGTGCAAAGCAGGTCCCAAATATTTCTTTATAAAGTCTCTTTCTTCTTCACCCGAATAAATACACGATTCCCATGTTTGAGTTGCCATAGGTTCATTCTGAACGCTTAAGCCCCACATTGGAATTCCTTCCGATTCATAAGCCCTGATAAACTTCACAAAATAATCGGCCCAGCTCTGGTAATATGCCGGCAGGAGTTTTCCACCTTTCAGCATGTTGTTATTGTCCTTCATCCATGCCGGCGGGCTCCATGGGCTTGCATACATGGTAAGTTTTCCCCCAGCCGCAGCAATAGCCTGTTTGATCATCGGAATGCGGAATTCCTTGTCGTGAGCAACACTGAAGGATTTCAGTGCTGCATCTTTTTCATCAACATAGGTATAGCTTCCGCTCGAAAAGTCGCAACTGTGTATATTGGTTCGCGCCAGCGAATATCCGATTCCTTTATTTACATCGTAATATTGCTGAATTATTTCCTTCTGTTTCTCTTTGGGAAGTTTAGCAAAAGTCTCTGCCGATGCATCGGTAATAGCACCACCTATTCCGACAAAAGTCTGAAAAGTCTTGGTTGGATCAACGAACACACAGGGTTGGGTTTCCAACGGCTGGCCAAAATCAACAAACTTTACAGTATCAGTTGCAGTTAGCCTGAGTTTTGTACTTTCGGCCGTAGTGTAAACTACTACCTTTTTCCCTTTGAGATCATCTTTTCCTGGCATGTCGTTTCCTGCTTTTGTATGATTTAACGTAATTAATAAAAAAATGGAGGGTAAATAAAATAACTTTTTCATATCAGGCTATTTGCATTGTTTATTTATCTTAATCGAAACCCTTCAGGTCTAGCCTATAACGGTTGAAAAACCCTGACATAATCAACAGTCATCGTTTGCGGAAAAACCGTGGAGGCATCGGGAGGACCAGGCCAGTTGCCACCCACTGCCACATTAAAAATAAAGAACTGGGGCAGATCAAAAGCATCGAACTTTATTGTGGATGAAGTCACTTCGTAATACTGATGATAATCGACGTACCAGGTAATGGAGTTTTCCTGCCATATTACTGTAAATACATGGAATTGATCATTATATCCCTGTAATCCTGAAAGAGTATAAGAACCACCAATATATTTGTGACCAACATCGTCGTAATGCACGGTGCCATATACTTTCTTTACATCCTGACCCAGGTATTCCATAATATCAATTTCGCCACACTTTGCCCAACCTACCTGGCTTATATTTCCTCCAAGCATCCACAGGGCCGGCCATATACCTTGCCCGTAAGGCATTTTTGCCCTTATATCGATCCTGCCATAGGTGAATTCCTTCTTTCCTTTGGTTACCAACCGGGCCGAAGTATAATTACCGTAATTGCTTTGGGCAACAATTTTTAGTTTTCCATCCGAGACAGATGAATTGTTTGATGAATTGGTATAAGTCTGCAATTCATTATTTCCCCAGCCACCAGCTCCGAGTTCGTGAGTCCACCAGTTGAGGTTCAGGGCTGTACCGTTAAATTCATCACTCCAAACATTCGTCATACCTGGATATGTATCAGGAGTAATATACCCGTCACTGACCAATTCCGGGGTAAAGGAATCATCGTTGTTGATGGTAACTTTGGATTCTTTTACTAAATACGTTGCATCAGTAAACTCATCCACGACAATAAAGAACGCGTCATTAAACTCAAGAATAGCATCATTAACAATCTGAACTTCGATATTTTTCTGGGTTTCACCAGGTGCAAATACCAGTGTCGCACCAGCTACGGCGACAAAATCATCACCATTTTTAGCAGTCCCCTCTTTGGTTGACCATTTAAGAGTTACCTGCCGATCGGAGGCTGGAGTGAGTGTGACACCAACTTTTGCAACCACAGGAGTATCATTTCCTTCTGCAATTTTTGTCAGGGCAACAAGTTTGATGGCGGGATTAAAAGCGTCGTCGTTTGTAATAGTAACCATAGTCCGGTAAACAGTTACAGCCGCATTTTTCACGTTGCTGATGGTAACAAAAAAAGTTTCATCCGGTTCATATAGTGAATCGTTCGAAACCAATACTTCAATATTTTTAGTTGTCTCACCAGGTGCAAATACAATAACTGAACCGGTTTCGGCAGTATAATCTTCACCCGCTTTGGCAGTTCCGTCGGAGGTTGACCATGAACAACTAACCTGCTGATCCGTTGCTTCACTTAGTTTAACCGGAATTACTGCTTTTATTTGCTGAGCATTGCCTTCAGGGTTATTTAATGATGCCGGAATGCTGATATCAGGTGTGACAACTGACTCAGTTTCTTTGCATGAACCAAATGCAACAGCTAACAGCAACAGCACGATCAGGAAATGGGAAATTTTATTCATTTGCTTTTATTTTTAGTGTTAAAATGACACATACTACCATACATAAGTTGCAACAGAACCATTGCTTAACGATGTTATGACTTTTTTCCCGTTGAAACCAATGTTGAATCTTTGTATGGTATTGCTATTGTTTAAAACGATCAAAACTTTTCTGCCCTCGGGAGTTCGGAAGGCTACATTGGGCAGATTTGAAATCATTGTTGATGAAATCCGCACTGAACCTGCCGGAACGAATTTTGAAGCATGGGCAATGATATAATAAGATACATTGCGCGTTACTGCTGAACCGATGGTAAGTGCACCCTCGCATTTGGTGCATCCGCCATCGGTATGAGGATTGTACGATGGATCAGAAGCCAGGTTCCATTCAAGTACATTTCTGCTCCAGTTGCGTGGTGCTCCGATTACCAGGTTTTGTATATGCCACCTTAAATCACCACCAAAATTGCCTGGACCGCCAACCCATTGCTCGGTAAAATAAAGGTTTTTTGCAGGAAAGGCATTGTGCACCTGCGATAAAGCCGATATATCGCCGCCGTAAAGGTGAAATGCCGAACCGTCAATATACCTGGCTGCATCGGGATCGCTGAGAATATTTGTAACATATTCAGGGTGATCGCAATTGTGATCGTAAAGAATTATTTTAGTTGCTAAACCGGCAGTCAGAAAAGCAGGACCCAGGTTATTCTTAATAAAATCTCTCTGCTCCGGTGAGAGCATCTTCATACTTGGATTATTATCAGGATTTAGTGGTTCATTCTGAATTGTAATGGCATCAATGGGTATTCCTTCTGATTTCATTTCGGTAATATACCGAACAAGATACCTGGAATACACATCATAATATTCAGGGATCAGACTTCCCCCAACTGAATTCTTGTTCGATTTCATCCAAACCGGTGCCGACCAGGGTGAGCCCAGAATTTTAATATCAGAATTAATAGTTAGTATCTTTTTCAGGACAGGAATCAGGTCAGTTGTTTCGGCAGCAAGGCTGAAATGTTCGAGGTTCAGATCGGTTTGCCCGGCAGGAATATCATTGTACGAAAATACGCTGGCACTCAGATCAGAAGCCCCGATGCTCACACGCAGGTAGCTTATCCCGATTGAATTACTGTCGTTTGAGAACAACTCTTTTAATAAGGCATCGCGAACAGATGGCGATAATTTATTAATAAGGTATGCACTTCCACCGGTGAGCGTAAAACCAAATCCATCCATTTCCTGGTAAGTAATGGCTGTATCAACAATTATAACAGGAAACAGGTTCACAGTATCACTAAATATCAGGCGTGCATCCTGTTTTTTCAGCAATGCTGATTTATCAGGTTTGGTAAGCCAGAATGAAACATCAGTGCGGGACGAAAGAGTTTCGGCAGGATCAACAGGTTTCGCACTTCCATCCTCGCTTTTACAGCTGAATGAAGTAAAGTAACCCATGCCAAGCATGAGTAAAATCAGCATTCCTTTTTGATATTTCAGCATTGTATTTATTTGACTTTCAGATACATGATTAAACCTGGATATTTTTTGTAAAATTACTGCATGACAGCTCGTTTTCCTATTTAATGATAAGTTTATTGCGGAAAAATGTTCGGCCAGTTTGCAGCTCAACTATATAGAAGCCTTTCGGCAAATCACCGATAGAAATATTCCTTTCAAGAATTGCTACAGATAGCACTATGGTTTTCACCAGACTTCCATTCGCTGAATGTATCCTGATAGTTTTATTCTGTTCTGTAGCCTGATGGAATACAATAGTTATTAAATCGGTGGCAGGGTTTGGGTATACAGCAAAAGCAGAAATTGCTTCATCGCCAATCCCCTGGCTTGTTTCCGAAAACCGGTACCAGTTCATATTGAATTCGGGCTGAAGGATTTTGACCCTAAGTGTGCTTACACCCTCAGTCAGATTGATCGCTGTTCCTATCGTTTTCCAGGTTTGCCAACCACCGGTTACAGGAATATTCAATACAACCGAATTTATAACCACGTTATTGGAATTGAGTTGCTGTACTTCAATTTTTCCGGCGGTTCCGGCAGAAGCAACACGAACCTCCATGAAATACATTGATGTTTTCAGTACCCTGATTCTATAGTCGAGATAATCGCCGGTATTGGTATAACCCACATTTTGCCCGCCACCTGCATCCGTTGTGGTTTCGAGTTGCAGGCCCTGGTTAAAACTGAATGCTTCGGCTTCAATCTTGCCGGCAATTAATAAATAAACCGGCAGATTGTTTTTTACAGGGAAATTTGTAAAATTCTGAAGGAAAGTACCATCGGTAGCTGCAACACTTCCATTGGCATAGTTTAGTTTTATAACATCAATATCGAAAATGGGCTGTCCGACTGTAAAAACAATTTGCTGAAGATTGGAAGTGTTAAGAGCTAAACTTGTTATGTTAACTGTTTCCCCGTTTACAGTGCAACTGAAACCATCAGTTGTTACTGTTGAATCAACAAGAATTTTATTGCATGAAAGGTAAATAAGTTCGGTTTGCTTATAGGTTTCAGCCGACACCGGGTTCAGAAAAACATCTTCAATCCGTTTGCTTAAAAAAAAACCAATAGAGCTAAAGTTGGCTCCGCCTTCATCGAAAATAACTTTAATACGTTGCTGTCCATCATAAAGAATGACATCATTTATCGTGATCGTATTCCAGGTTTGGAATCCACCTGTAGATGGAAGCGAAATAGAACCTGTAACATCGGCATCATTAACCTGCAGCCTTATTTTTGATCCGCTTCCGGAAATTGCATACCTGAATTTAACCGTATAAGCAGCGCCCGAATCAACATAGGCAGTATACTGCAGCCATTCATTATCTTCAGTCCAGCCCACATTGTAGCCGTTTGAGCCGGGATCGGCATCATTCGAAGACTCAATATCAACCCCATCGTTACGGAAACTCCAGCCATTGTTCCAGGCGGAGTAAGTGCCGGTTGAAACCTGGTAGGTTGCAAACTGAGTATCGGAATAAGCTTTACCGTAACGGCCCAGATCATACTCCGGTGCAGGAATAATTCCGGGAATAACATGATTTGAAAAAGATATAGAAGTTGAATCGTTAACCTGCCTGAACATAGCATCAATCACATCCTTCAGGTAAATACAATTTTCTATTTTCGAATTTCCGGCCATCTGCAACAAGGTGTAATACGCAAAACCGGGGTCAGGTGCTGTTCCGCCGTTATTCCAGTAATCGAGCAATGTCTGGTAATTATCTGTTTTTACTATTGTTAATGGATTAGTTACTGATCCAATCTTCTTCAATGGCCACCAGGCCCAGCCTATACTATTTTTCTCGACCAGCGAAATGGCATCTGTAAACCAAGCATTTGAATTTTCGCCCGACTCTCCCAGCCAGATCGGAACATTATACTGGTTGCGGAGATTAATTATTCCTGAAATGGAATTCTGATCGTTGTACGACCAGTATTTATGAAAACTCAACACAATATTATTATCCCAGAGCGGAAATATTCCGTTGTAATTATTTCCCCAGCAATTGCCTTCAATTATAATAATATGCGTGGTGTCAACCTCACGGATAGTGGCTGTTAAATCTTTATAAAGTTGTTTCAACGGAGCATTTGAATTCTCTGAACATCCGTTTTGATTTCCCCCGGAAGTGAAACTCCAGTTCGGTTCATTAATCAGGTCGTACCCTCCTACCCAGGGCTCATTGGCATAGCGCTCGGCCAGTTTTCGCCACAAAGCAATGGTTTTCTGTTTGTTGGCTTCGCTTTCCCATAACGATGGCCTGGCCGGGTTATAGTCGCTGATCGCCTGATCTTTCCCTTGTCCTCCCGGTGCGGCATGTAAATCGAGAATAACATACATCTGGTGCAATTTACACCAACTGATAAGGCTATCGGTCATAGCAAAGCCTTTCTCGAGCCAGGTATTCTGGCCGGCAACCGGTTCTTCTTCAATTGGGAGAGTGTAAAGATTATAATGCATGGGCAACCGTATCGAGTTAAATCCCCAGGCGGCCATTGAATCAATATCTTTTTTGGTACAATGACTATCGTGCCAGGCATTATAAAAAGCATCCGTATTAGCCTGGCCTATAAGTGCTTTTATTTTATCTTTTATCTGCCATTGAGCGGCTGCAAAACCACTCATTTCCATCATATAGGGCTCCTGAAGCATCCAGCCACCGAGTCCCATGCCTCTGAGTATAACCTCGTTTCCGCTCTCGTCAATAATTTTCTTCCCGCTAGCCTTTAGTCCCTGTGCAGAAACATTCAGGCACATTGAAATCGTGAAGGCAGTTAATAACAACTGAATGCTTCGTTTAGTGATCATGGTATTTTTTGTTCGTATAGATTATTCATTTTTTAGCGGAGGGATAGTACTAATACTAATACGGATTTCAGGAATCCGCAGCTATTCTCTTGCTGGTGCACCAACTCTTTCAAAGAAAACGTTTTTTTGCGTTCTTTATTTTTTATTATCCTTTAAACCTGAAGAAAGCTGGCCGTTTATATTCGAAACGGCCAGCCTCAACCAACAAACCCAAATCAATATTCAACTCAAATCAATACTTAGGATTCTGTATAAGTTTAGTATTAGCGAGTTCAGCCAGTGGAATTGGCAAGATTTCGTTTTTACCAACAGTGTAACCCTTTGAGGCCAGAGCAGTGCCTGCTTTACCGCTACGAACAAGATCGAACCAACGATGACCTTCGGTAGCAAGTTCAAGGCGGCGCTCGTTATAAATATTATCAAGTGTTGCAGGAATTGAAGGAAGGCCTGCACGTGTGCGTACCTGATCAAGGTAATACTGTGCTTTTGCAGCACTTCCACTTCCACGCAATAATGCTTCGGCTTCCATCAAATATGTATCGGCCAGGCGGATTTCTATTACATTGTTTGGATAGTTCAGCACAGGATCTCCCTGTTGTTCGAGATTATAGAATTCCTTAAGCGGAGCAAATTTCTTTGCAAAATAGCCTGTATTCTGGTAGCCTTTTTCATAGGAATTGGCTTCCCCTGTTAATATTAGATCATCAACATTGTATACTGTTTGTGTATATCTTGGATCATCTTTCATAAAACTTATCAGTTCAGGGGTAATAGGGTTAAAGCCCCAGCCGGCAACATACGTATTTCCAACATAGGCGCGCGGACCGACCATCTGGGTATAAACATTCCCTTCGAAATTTGGCCATGCGTCCCAACCAGAAATACCTTTTGCCGTATGAACAATTTCGAAAATCGATTCTTTGTTAAACTTGTTATCGGCCCTGAAAATCTGTCCATAGTCACTTAGTAATTCATAATTAGGCGAAGTATTAACCTGTTCGAAGAGGTCAGCAGCTTCAATCATCCGACTGTCGTTATTCTGATAAAGTATAACTTTACCTAACAAAGCGATGGCAGCCAGTTGGGTAACACGTCCGTTTTCACCAACCGGCACAGCGATGGGGAGATCAGGAATTGCATCATTCAGATCCTTTTCAATCTGTGCCCAAACATCCTCTGGTTTTGCCTGGGTTACATTGAACATATCATCCGGTAGTACAGGGCTTATAAATAAAGGTACATTTTTAAACAAACGAACCAGGTCGAAGTAGAAATAAGCCCTCAGGAATTTTGACTCTGCAATAAAGCGGGCTTTTAGTGCTGCATCCATAGGCACCCCGTCGAGTTTCGATAAAAGCACATTTGCCCTGTAAACACCAGTAAAATTTCTATCCCAGAAATCAGCCTGAATTCCCACTGAGGGATCAACGGTGTAATTGTTCCAGGCTTGCCATGCCGGAACGTCGGTTGAGTTTCCACCACCGGCATAACAATCGTCGGAAGCGGAGTTTAAAGGCCCTAATTTATTGGAATAGGTAGCACCACATTCTGTTCCAAGCGGATCATAAGCAGCTACTAGCCCATTGAATGCTTCATCAGCATTCCGGTAATAGTTATCTTCTAATGCCGTTCCCCTGGGTTTTACTTCAACGAAGTCTTTTGAACAGGAGTTCAGGAATAAACCGCCTGCAACCAGGGCAATCAGGTATTTATTATATCTTTTCATAATCGTCATTTTTAATTTGATTAAAATGTTACGTTTAAGCCAGCCATAAACGAACGAGCCTGTGGATAAACCCCACGGTCGATACCCATACTGCTGCCACCAATTTCCGGATCAAACCCGTTATATTTTGTAAAAGTAGCCAGGTTGTTGGAACTTAAATAGACACGTAATTGTTGAATTCCAACTTTTTGAACTAAATTCTTTCCTATTGTATAGCCAACCTGCAGGGTTTTAATCCTGAAGTAATCACCACTGGTGAGAAAGAAATTGGATGGATTGCTAAAATTCTTATTAGGATCTCCATTAATTAAGCGTGGGAAATCTGTAGAAGTGCCTTCGCCTGTCCAACGTCCTAACGCCTCGCTCGTCCAGTTTGCCCTTGGGATATCAAGCCTGCGAAGTCCGTTATAAACATCATTGCCGGCTACACCCTGTGCAAAAACTAAAAGATCAAATCCTTTATAGTTGGCCGAAATGGTACCTCCATAGGTCCAGGTTGGAGTTGGATCGCCAATAAAGGTACGGTCGTCGGGAGTTATATGGCCATCAGGAACGCCATCAGGCCCACTGAGGTCAGCATACCTGAAATCGCCGGGTTTCGCATTGGGTTGAATTTTTTGGGAAAGTCCGTTTACGTCTTCATAGCTGTATGCGTTTATATCGCCCTGTGTTTGAAAAATATCCAGAATATGGAAACCATAGAATGAGCCTATTGGCTGACCGACAGCATTGCGGGTCAATTCATACTGGCTTGACTGGAAACTGGCACCTGTTGTAAATTCAACCGAACCCAGGTCGGTAACTTCGTTTTTAAGGTACGAAACATTTCCACCAATTCTGAAATCGAATTCACCAAATTGTTTATGGTATCCGAGTTCCAATTCCACACCTTTATTATCCATTGAACAAACATTTCCAATGGGATTGCCATAAGCCCCAACGTATCCCGGAATTACAAATTCGGCAAGCATTCCTGTTGTTGACTTATTATAAATATCAAAAACTAAGGTGATGTTCTGCAAAAGAGCAGCTTCGAAACCGATATTCAACTGGCTGGTTTCTTCCCATTTCAGGGCTGGATTTGACGGTCTGTTAGGACTGTAACCGATTGTGATACTATCCTCCCCGAAAGTATAATTCCTGCCACCTCCGACTGTTGAAAGGTAGTTGAAATCACCGATGTTATCATTACCTACCACACCATACGAACCACGGATCTTCAGCAAATTTACAACATCGTTTTCGGGCCAGAAATTTTCGCGGCTCGCAACCCATCCGAGAGATGCGGAAGGGAATACACCGTATTTATTATCAGGACCAAACTTTGATGAACCATCACGACGTATAATTCCGGTGAACAGATATTTTTCCTTAAAGTTGTAAATTACGCGGCCATACAATGAACTTACCTTATGATCAGGCGATTCCCATCCGTATCCGTCTCTCTGATCGAGAGTGGTGGAATAATTCATAGATGCTTCTTCGAAGGATGTAACCGGCAGGTTTTTGTATGAAACGCCAAGGCCTTTGGAATTTTCGACCATAGCACTTGTCCCGGCTAAAGCAGTAATGTTATGTTCATTGATTTTAAAATTATAGGAAATATAATTTTCGAAATTCCATGTAAAGCCTGAACTATTATCTTTTGAATATGAATTATTAGCTGTAGAAGTAGATGCGTTGAGGTACGACACCGGGTAAAAATTTTCGCCTCCCCAGTAAGCTAATTTGGCTCCCAGATCTGATTTGAATTTCAATCCTTTGACAGGCTCAATTTCGGCATAAACATCGCCAACAAAATTATCGGACCATCCAAAATTCCCAAGTCTGGTATGTATATATGCGAGTGGATTTGTCATTTCCTGTCCAACATATTCTGAAATTCCATAAGGATTCTCATTGGCGTCGCGCATAACCGGATGGTTATTATAAGGAGCATTATCAGCTTCTATCGGATCAGTAATAACTAGCTTTGTTATTGGATCAAGATTCACTGCAGATGCCAACGGCCCGCCATATTCACTGTTCGTGTTTAGCGATCCCTGGCTCTTGATATGTGAATAGCCAAAGTTCTGGCCGAACCTTAACCAACTCTTCACTTTATGGTCGGAGTTAAGACGAACGGTTATCCTGCTGTAGTTAGAGATTTCAGTAGCAATTACCCCTTCCTGGTCAAAATACCCGAATGAGGAATAAAAAGTCGATTTATCATTCCCTCCGCTAACACTTAACTCATGGTTTTGTATTCCGGCACTATTGTTAAATATAGCGTCCTGCCAGTCAGTGCCTGCGCCATAAGTATCAATGTCAGGAAAAGGTAAAGTTGTAATACCTGCATTGGTTGTTGATTCATTTTGCAGTTTCGCATAATCGGTTGCATTTAAAAGCTCGAGTTTTTTTGCTGGTTTCTGTGTTCCGAAGTATGCGTTGTAATTAACGAGTAAATTTCCCGCTTTTCCTTTTTTGGTTGTAACCAGGATTACACCGCTGGCAGCTCGGGTACCATAAATAGCAGCAGAGGCAGCATCTTTCAGTACATCGATTGATTCAATATCAGATGAATTCAAATAATCAATACCTCCGGTAATGGGCACACCATCCACTACAAATAGCGGATCGCTGTTTCCGGTTGTAGTTGCACCTCGGATGCGGATTGTGGAGCTGGCACCAGGCTGACCAGAACTGGAAGTTACGGTTACGCCGGAAGTCCTTCCCTGTAAAGCCTGTTCAATACGCGGAACCTGAACGTTTTCCAGGTCTTTAGCTTTTACACTGGAGATTGCCCCGGTAACTACACTTTTCTTCTGCGTACCATAACCAATTACTACAATTCCCTCAAGGTCAATACGCTCATCCTCAACAACAACATTTATAGGTACGCCTGCCGAGGCCATGATTTCCTGTTTGAGTTTTCCAACAAACGAAATAACAAGTGTTTCTGTTGACTTCGCGGAGGTAAAAGAGAATTTACCGTTACTATCAGTAGATGTGCCTTCGGTAGTACCTTTTATGGATATACTTACCCCAGGCATGGTTTCACCTTGTTTATCAGTTACAGTACCACTGTAAACATAGGTTTTTTGAGCAAACAGAATGGAAGATATTCCAAGCCATAAAATACCGGTAAGCAGCAACGCTTTAACGCGCAAAGTACTACTTCGCGGAAAGTTGTAGATGTTTTTTTTCATGATTATTTATTTGGTTTGATTGAGGTTTATTGAAGTTCGGAATAAAAAAGAAATTGTAACAATCATTCCATACACCACATAAGGACTTGGAGAAAAGTTGGTGTATATTTTACACGAAGATAATATAAAATATTTAACGATTACAAAAATAAAATAAATTTATATAAATAAATTCAAATATGTATTTTATAAACAATATTCAAATAATTGTTCCAGAGTATTTTATAACACTTTATAGAATGTTTCTAAATCTTACTTATTTCACCTACCTGAAGTATTGCCCGAGCATATACTTAGTGCAAAAGAAACACTTTCAATTATTCCGGAACATCTGATTCTGTTCATTTTTGGAATAGCACTACTTCGTTTTTTTAATCAAAATTAAAAAAGAAACAATTATCCGGAATAGCCATGCATGATTGAAATTATTATATTTGCCTTTCATAGTTAAATAGTATTGAATAACTGTATTACACAAATTTAAACTTTAGCCCAACCCTTATGGAAAACACTGATCAACTCAACTCATCAGGATCTCTGAAAGAAATCCCTCAATTAACTGCAGAATCAATAAAATTTCTGCTTAAAGCAGCTAAATGGGGCAAATTCCTTGCCATCCTGGGGTTTATTGTAACCGGACTGATGCTTCTTGCCGGTATTTTGATGAGTTTTGTTATAGAAATGCTGCCTGAAGATATGATTCCGCTAAATATGCCATTTTCAGCCAGGATAATTTCCTTTTTTTACATAGTGATTGCCGTAATCTATATTATGCCGGTAATTTTCCTGAATAAATTCTGCGATAATGCGATCAAAGCAGTTAATCTTTCAAACACCGGAAACATGACCGTTTCTATAAGGAACTTAAAGAACCTGTTCGTTTTTGTTGGAATTTCGACCATTGTAATTCTGGCATTTTATACTATTATATTGATCGTTGCAGGATCAGCAGTCCTGATGGGGTTTTAAACATGTAACAGGACGGATAATTTTATCCTGCTCATTGAATATTTTAGTTAGCCAAAACAGCTTCCAAACCACGGTATACAAAAAAAAAACAGGAATTTTACATCCTGCTTTTTGAATTTCAATATTGCACTTCGTCTATTTAATTTCGAACAGATCGTCTTTGATTTTCGAGTTCAGTTTTACAGCAGAAACCGTGAAGTTAATGGTTTGAGGTCCCATCATCTGCGACAAGGCATGTGGGAACATTATACCATCTACAGCTTTGTAGTCGCCAAATTCAGCCACTGATTCCTTTGTTTCGGTTCGCATCTTCAGGCCGGTTTGCACATCGTAATAATCGGTATCTTTTGAATCGCCGCCTTTTTTCACGAGCACTTTGTAGTATTGTTTCTGATCTTTCTGCTCTTCTATACCCAGCAATTCGGTAGTATAACCAAGTGTGGCATAATACATCTCAGGGAAAATGAGGGATTGTTCTTTCATGGTTACCAATTCATCACCTTCGATAGGCTTGCTTTCGCCACTCATCGGGGATGCAGATATACCTTTACCTGCATTATAGGTTTGTTTGGCAAAAACCATTGCACCCGATCCTACCTGTAACAGAAATTTATCAGGAGCTTTGTAGTACATATCGAGGGAAATAGGCATATTCTGCATGGTTGCACCTGCGTTTATGGTAACATCTTTTACCTTTTTAAGTTTTTTGAAACCACCTATAGCTGTGATATAATTATTTATCACCTGGTCAGCTGTAACACCTGCCGGGGCCGGTTTCAGCTTTTTGCTGGGATCGTAAGGTTTTCCTTCGGTATCGTAATAAAGCACTTCGCCGCTTTTGGTAAATTTCCTGAGATTAGGTTCCAGTTCCCCGGCTTTACCAACAGCAAGAAGATAAGCATTATTGGGCCTGATGTATTTCTGCGCTGCAATCTGAACATCCGCCGAAGTCAGAGAAGCCAGATTTGTCAGGTAGTTCGAATAATAATCTTTGGGTAGATTGTATCGGGCGGTATTTATGGCAAAATTGGCAACGGTTGATGGATTTTCCAACGACCTGCCAAAATTTCCCATCATATAGTTTTTCACCATATTCAGTTCATCGTCAGGAACAGTTTCTGTACGGAGACGGTTCATTTCAGCAAGAATTTCAGTAAAAGAACTGTCGGTAACAGGATTACGGACTTCAGCAGAAGCGTTGAATTTACCAACCAGTTTATCGGATTGCATGCTTGAATATGCCCCGTAGGTCCAGCTGTGTTTTTCGCGCAGATTGCTGAAAAGTCTGAATGTGCCGCCTCCAAGAATTGTATTTGCAAGTTTAACTTTAAGTTCATCAGGGGAACCCGGTTTGAGATCGATAGGGTAGGTAATATTAATTGTCGATTGCACGGCATTCGGTCTGTCAACAAGAACAACTGTTGCTTTGGCAGGAGCTTTTGGCATTGCATAATTAGCTTTCGGAACATCACCCCGTTGCCAGCTTCCGAAATATTTCTCAACCAGGGGTTTAGCCTCATCAAGCGTGATATCGCCAACAATTGCCAGGTATGCTATATTCGGCCTGAAGTATGTTTTATAAAAATCAGTACATTTTTCGAGAGTAACTTTTTTAACCGATTCTTCCGAAAGATTTTCACCATAAGGGTGATTGCTGCCGTAAACAAGTACTGAATTCACGCGCTGCGAAATAGCACCGGGATCATTTTTATCTGCTTCGAGCCCTGATAAAGTCTGAGTGCGAATTTTTTCAAGTTCTTCTGTTTCGAAATTTGCATTCAGCAATACATCCGACATGATAGTAAGTAAAGCTTCGTTGTGCCTGCTCAGGCAGTTGGCATAAATACCGCCCGCTGAAGTGTTCAGGGTTGCCCCTATCATATCAACAGCCTCATCAATCTGATCCTTGGTTCGGGTGCTGGTGCCGGTACGCATGAGTTGACCGCTGAATTCGGAATAACCGGCCATTTCGCCCTCAAAAATCGGATCATAATCCAATACCAGCGAATAAGCCAGGCGTGGAATCTTGTGATTCTCCACAACAAAGACTTTAAGCCCGTTAGCAAGTTCAAATGTCTGGTATTCACCTATTTTAATAACAGGAGCCGGTCCTGCCTGTGGACGGATGCTGCGATCAACAACTTCTTTTACAACTGGTATGGAGGCAGCCTGAGTAGCTTTTGATTTTTTAACCTGAGCAACCAGCGGAAGTGTAATAATGAGTGCTGCTATAATTGAAATAATTTTGTTTTTCATAGTATGGTTCCTCCTTTAATTTTTTTCGGTTGGTTTAGGTAAATAAGTCAGAACCACCCTGTTTTCAGGGGTTAGGTATTTTGTTGCAACCCGTTTAAGATCAGCCGGAGTTACCTGCATATACCGGTCAATTTCGGTATTGATAAGGTTAGCATCTTTAAAATAGACATAGTAGTTCGCCAGATTTTCGGCAATACCTGCCATGGAACTGTTACCGGTAACAAAGTCGTTTTCAACTTTGTTACGCAATTTCTGAAATTCAGCGTCAGATATTTCTGTAGTCTTAACTTTTTCAATTTCAGCATCAATAGCCTTTTCGAGGTCAGCAGTTTCAATGCCCATATTAACAAGGCCAAAAATCAGGAACAAACCCGGATCTTCGAGTGCAAACGGGAATGACATTACCTGCATTGCCTTCTGCTGCTGATCTACGATAGATTTGTACATGCGCGAGCTCTGCCCGTCGGAAAGTAAAGTAGTCAGCATGGAAAGCGCGTATGAATCCGGAGTTCCCTGCGCAGGCATATGATACGACAAAATAACTGCAGGTAATTGTATATTATCATAAACTGTTTCGCGTACTTCTGAAGTTTTTTGAGGTTCTACAACATTTGGCCTGTAGAGTTCTTTGGTGCCCCGGGGAATATCGCCGAAATACTTTTCGATAAGTTTTTTCGTGCTTTCAATGTCCATATCGCCGGCAATTGACAAAGTTGCATTGTTAGGAACATAGTAGGTACTGTGAAAATCGATAAATTCCTGCAACGTTGCTTTATTAAGATCAACCGGATACCCGATCGGAGTCCATTTATAGGGATGAACTTTGTAGGCATTCTCCATAGTTTTTTCGATAATCGAACCATAAGGGCGGTTATCATAGGATTGTTTGCGTTCTTCTTTTACCACACCACGCTGTGTTTCAACGCCTGTACTGTCAATTCGCAAGTGAAAAAGCCTTTCCGATTCGAGCCATAACCCGAGTTCGATCTGGTTACTGGGCAAAATTTCATAATAAAATGTCCGGTCCTGCGAGGTGTTGGCATTCAGAGTACCACCTGCAGCCTGGGCAATTTTGAAATACTCTCCGCGAGGAATATTTGGTGAACCTTCGAACATCAGGTGTTCAAAGAAATGGGCAAAGCCGGTGCGCCCGGGAACTTCATTTTTCGATCCTACATGATACAGTATCGAAACAGCGACAATAGGCGTGGTATTATCCTGGTGCAGAATAACATGCAAGCCGTTAGGCAGATCATACTCTGTGAATTTGATCCTGCCTTGTTGCGCCATGGCTCCTAAATATGGAAAAATGGCAAGCAACAGAATTAGAAGTCTGATTTTCATAGATTGTTTGTTTGGATTACTTATTGATTATTAGAATTTACTTATTTGATTTAGATTGTATTAACTAAGGAAGGCAAATTTAACTAATAGATTTATGAATGTATAGCTGGTTAACCGGCATCCTGAACTTTGTTATTTTTTTTTGCTATGGCTGAGTAGCCAATTGTACAATTCTTCTTCTTTATAGGCATTTACCCACGAATCGTGCCCCACACCAGGGTAAATTGTCATTCTGGCTGAGCCTCCGTTTGCATTCACAGCTTCAACCATTTCAACAGTTTTTTTTACTGGAATCACGTCGTCGGAATCGCCATGAAATGCCCAAACTGGTGTATTGATAAGTTCGTAGGTATAATGCGTATAACCGCCTCCACAAACCGGTGCAATAGCGGCAAACTGATCAGGCTGACTGCAGGCCCAGGCCCATGTACCGAATCCGCCCATACTTAGCCCGGTCAGGTATATCCTGTTAGTATCTATACGGTATTTGGTCAACAATTTTTCGAGCATGGCCTGAAGTTCTTCAACTTTAAATGCCCAGTGCGCACCCTCAGCACATTGAGGAGAAACCGTTATAAACGGGAAATCAGGGCGATTTTCGACAAACGAAGGCGGGCCATGTTGTTTAACCAGTTCAGGATTATCACCACGTTCCCCTGAACCATGAAGAAAAATGAGTAGAGGATATGATTTATTCTTTTCTTTCATATAGTCTGCCGGGAGCCACAACAAGTAATTCATTGTACTTTTCTGAAAGAGAATTTCCTTTTCCATAGTCTGGTTTTGCGCTGCAACACGCTGAAGCATACTAGCTGATAAAATTGCAAAAGTCAGAATAGAATTTCGTATCATTGTTTCAAATTAATTGCGTTTGGAAATTGTCAACCATTTTTCGAGCATAATTTCAGCGGTGTCAAAGTTCATAATAATTTCGTTAACATACAGCAACAATTCAACAGGTTTGTGCGTGGTTGCCACACCAATTACATGCATACCGGCATTTTTTGCCGAGAGAATTCCGGGTATCGAATCCTCAAATACAACACAATCAGCAGGTTGTACTCCTAATTTTTCCGCAGTAACCACGTAAACCTGGGGATCGGGCTTTCCCAGGGTAACCATAGAAGAATCCGTTTTTACTCCAAAATAGTTACTTAATCCGGTAGCTTCAAGAGTGAATTTTACATTTTCGTGCGGTGCGGAAGTAGCCAAAGCTATAGGTATTCCTTTCCCGGAAACGGATTTCAGAAATGCGGCTAGTCCCCCGACAGGTTTAATAAATGGCCGGTACATTTCGCGATAGATGCTTTCTTTTTCTTTTCCATAAGCAGCGATCTGGGCTTCGCTAATAGTATTGTTGAAAAGCGAACTCATTATCACGTGATTGGTTGAACCAAAATGCTTACTGAATTCTTCCTTTCTGATATCCAATCCATGTCGCTTCCCGAACTCTGCAAATGCTTCAAAATGCCAGGAATGGTTATCAACCAGGACTCCATCCATATCAAAAATCAGTGCGATTACTTTATTTTTGTCTTCCAATATACTATTTTTAAAATAACCGGCCAAAATTAAGGAATGAATTCCTACTTTTGACTAATTATAACTGTCAAATTAGTTGACTCTCTTTATTTCACCTGATAAATCATTTTCTAATGGACAACAATTACTTGAAAAGCTTGAGAATAGTATATTTCGCCCTGGCAGCAGGGATTATTTTCTTTTTAATTATCTCTCTGTTTCTCAATTTTTCGACCGGCGCATTTATGGGTAATAAAATAACACCAGGTGATAAGACACCTTTTCTCATAGTGCTGATTGTGCTTACCGGACTTATATTTATTGCCTATAAAGCTATAATTCCGAAAAAACTTAGTGCTATCAATGGAATGACTTCCCTCGAAAACAAACTTGCAGCCTGGCGCGAATTGTATGTGCTTCAGGGAGCACTCATCGAAGCTCCTTCGTTTCTTGCCATTGTCCTTTTCCTGTTGCTTGGGGTGCATGTTCTGTTGATCTGGCCTGTTGCAGGTCTTGCTATCTTTTGGTTAACTCAGCCAACCCGTGAAAAACTCTTCGGGGAAGCTCAATTCACACGTACCGAAATGGATGAATTCAACACGATGAATTAAAATGGTTTATCATTTAAATTGAATACAAAAGATTAATTTTCGATTAACAAATTAATGCTGAATACTCTTACGAAATTATTTAATTAATTGAACAGCAATAGCATATCGCTCATAACTTTATTAATCCTGATCAACTCTGCTTCTAAACGAAATCGTTTTCATCAGATTCAGTATTATACGGAACTGTCATTTTAAATTATTAATTATCACGTATTTATAAATAATTTGAATCTGTTATAACAGATTTCGGATTGAAATTCCAATACCGGAACTACCTGATTTTCATATAGTTTCAATAATAATTAATCCTGCTAAGGTAGTTTTTTTGTATTTGTTTTTTAGGAAAATAAATTGTGTATTTTTGCACAAATTTTGAAAGCTGAAAATATATACCACAAATAACTGGTATTCAACAATATAAATTTATGAAAAGAGTAATGTTACTTACGGGTGGCGGCGACTGCCCGGGATTAAATGCAGTTATAAGGGCAGTTGTAAAACGTGCGTCACAGGAAACTGACTGGGAAGTTTTAGGAAGCATAAAAGCTTTTGACGGAATTCTTAATGAACCCACCGAGTTAATGATTTTAGATGCGGAAAAAGTAGCCGGCATTCATTACCAGGGCGGTACAATTATACAGACAACCAATAAGGGTGGCCCTTTTGCCTGGCCCGTAAAAAATAAAAAAGGCGAATGGGAGTATGTTGATCGTTCGGATGAAATGATCCGTAAACTGTCATACCTTGGAATTGATGCAGTTATTAGCATTGGTGGTGACGGTTCGCAACGAATCTCTCAGAAACTTTTCGAAAAAGGCCTCAATATTATAGGTGTTCCAAAAACCATTGATAATGACCTCTCGGCAACTGATTCAACTTTCGGATTCCAAACGGCAATTGAAGTTGCAACCGAAGCCGTGGATAAACTTGTAACCACAGCAGCAAGCCACAACCGGGTGTTTATCCTCGAAGTAATGGGCCGCGATGCAGGCTGGATTGCATTGAACGCAGCGGTTGCCGGTGGTGCCGAAATATGCCTGTTACCAGAAATTCCATATGATCCTTATGAAGTGCTTTCAAAAATAAATTCCCGTTTCCACAAAGGCCGCGGATTCGCAATTATTGTTGTTGCCGAAGGTGCAAGAGCAAAAGATGGAATAAGTATTGGTGAAAAAAGTACTGAAGTCGGCTATGAGCATGTACGACTTGGCGGAATAGGCTTTAAACTTCAGGATGATCTTAAACACATGGGTTGCGAACATGATATCAGGGTTACAGTTCTTGGTCATCTGCAGCGCGGAGGAGTTCCCATCGCGTATGACCGTATTCTGGCTTCACAGTTTGGAGTAAAGGCTTTCGAAATGGTTCTGAACCAAGAATACGGGCGCATGGTTTCGTACCGTCATCCTTACATTACAAGCGTAACACTGGTGGATGCCATTCAGAAACCCAACCTTGTTACCATGGATACAGCTTTGATGAAAACTGCCCGTGGCCTTGGAATAAGTTTCGGAACTGATCAGATAGCACTCGAAGAATAGATTCAACAAAAGGCTTCCAAACGGAAGCTTTTTTTATGGGACGATTTCCCTATTTTTGCCCCCTATTAAAAATGATACATGGCGGAATGCATACATTGTGGGCAGGATTGCGGTAAAAATCCGGTGATTTGGGACAAAAAGCCATTTTGTTGCAATGGGTGCAGCATGGTCTACCAGATTCTGGCCGAAAAGAAACTGGATAGATATTACGACATGATGCCGACGCCAGGTATTCGGCTCGACCAGGAGAATACCTCAGGTACACGCTATGCTTACCTCGAAAATGAGGAAATCAAAACAAAACTTCTCGATTTCTCAGATGGCGGAATTTCCCGGGTAAACTTTTTTATTCCGGCAATCCATTGCAGTTCATGCATTTGGCTGCTCGAAAACCTGAACACGCTTCATCATGGAATAATTCATTCGCACGTAAATTTTGTACGAAAGGAAGTCAGCATAACTTTTCGTGAAAACGATATTACTTTGCGACAGGTGGCAGAGTTGCTCCACAGCATACACTACATTCCGGATATCAGCTATAATAAGGATAAGAAAGACGACCACCAGCGCGCAAACCGACGTATGATAATGAAAATCGGTGTAGCTGGATTTGCTTTCGGAAATATCATGCTGCTAAGTTTCCCTGATTACCTGCCGGGTGGCGAAGCCATTGATAAACTTATGGCAGGCACTTTTGGAATTGTTTCTTTTATACTGTCCTTGCCTGTTATTACTTTTTGCAGCAGCGATTTCTTCCTATCGGCCTTTAAAAGTCTGCGTAAGAAAATAATCAACATCGATTTACCTTTATCCATCGGCATTCTGGCACTTTTCTTTGAAAGCAGCTACGAAATTTTCAGTGGTTCAGGAACAGGGTATATGGATTCGCTGGCCGGATTGCTTTTTTTTATGCTAATCGGGCGCTGGTATCAAAGCCGGACGTACCAGTCGCTATCCTTCGACCGCGATTACCGCTCGTATTTCCCTATTGCCGTTACACGTCTGCACGAAAGCAGGGAGGAATTCGTACAGTTGAAAGACCTTAAAACCGGTGATCAGATATTGGTAAGAAATGGTGAACTTATTCCGGTTGATTCCATCCTTACGGAAGGCGAAGGGAATATTGATTATAGTTTTGTAACCGGTGAATCGATTCCCGTTGCAAAAAAAGCCGGGGATTTTGTTTTTGCCGGTGGAAAACAATCGGGTGCAGCCATTAAATTACAGGTTGAAAAAGAAGTTGAACAAAGCTACCTTACTCAATTATGGAACGAGGATAAACTTGGAGAAGAAAGTAAAATACAGATGCAGACCATAGTAAATAAAGTAAGCCATTATTTCACGCTTGTTATACTTGCAATCGCACTCAGCGCAGGCATTTATTGGTCTTTTACTGGTTTTGGGAAAGCCGTATACGTTTTTGCTTCTATTCTGATAGTTGCTTGCCCGTGTGCGCTGGCATTGACTATTCCATTCACCTTTGGCAATGTGATGCGGGTTTTCGGCCGAAATGGTTTCTATATAAAAAATACTGAAGTCATCGAAAAACTTACCAATGCCGATACTATTGTTTTCGATAAAACCGGAACTCTCACCCACTCCCGCTCCATGAATATAGGCTGGGAAGGTGCCGAGCTTAATGCTGAAGAGCAACAATGGATCCGATCATTAGCCCGAAACTCGACCCATCCACTTTCAATTATGGTCAGCGAATGGCTTCCTGTCAGTGCTTTACTTTTTGTAACGGGTTACAAAGAAATTTCCGGATTGGGTATCGTCGGAGAAGTTCAAAGCCACAGCATTATGATGGGTTCGCGAAAATTCATTGCCGGTGCCGATGCCTCGGACGAAAGTAAAATTTCATCGGTTCACATTTCCATCGACAATAAACTCAGGGGATTTTTTAAAATGGAGAACCATTATCGTGATGGTTTACATGAAGTGATAGCCGGGATGAAGCCCTTGCAACTTCATTTGTTAACCGGCGATAATAACTCGGAGGCTGAAAATCTGAAAAAATATTTAACTCCTGCTACTGAACTGCATTTCAACCAGTCGCCGTTGGATAAACTTGAATACATTCAGGAACTGAAACGTAAAGGACGTAACGTAATTATGATAGGCGACGGGTTGAATGATGCCGGTGCATTACTTAAAGCCGATATTGGTATTACAATTGCCGATGATATTTATCATTTCTCACCTGCCTGCGATGCAATACTCTCCTCATCAAAATTCGGACGGCTACAGGATTACCTGAAATTCTCAAAATCGGCTTTAAACATAGTATATGCCAGTTATCTTATTTCATTCCTTTATAATATAGTAGGACTGTCATTTGCCATACAAGGTTTATTGTCACCGGTGGTTGCTGCAATACTTATGCCTCTGAGTTCCATCTCGGTGGTAACGTTTGCAAGTTTATCAGTTTCAATACTTTCTAAAGCAAAGAAATTTTAAATTAATACAATTAATACTTAATTGATTTAAGTAATCTTTTACCTGTTTTTTTTTACCGGATAAAAAATTTGTTAATAATTTGTTAACGATCGTCCTTTCTATAATAGTGTAACTCAGAAAGATATAGATTTATTAGGAATAATTCTAAATTGTTTTTATAATGAACATTGTAATATATGATTCAATATCTTTGGCTAATTCAATATTTCAATACTTAAATGAGCGTTATAGTAGTACTGATAGGATTTAGTATCATCGTAGCTTCGGGTTTTCTGATTGCTTTTTTATGGGCAGTTAAGTCGGGTCAGTACGATGATGATGTATCTCCGTCTATCAGGATTTTATATGATAATGATGAAAATAAATCCGAACAAACAAATACAAACCAAAACAAAGTTTAGTTAAACCAAAAAGCGTATGGAATTACAAAAATTTTACTACGACAACAAAATTGTGAAATTGTTTGCCTATGCCACCATTTTCTGGGGAGTGATAGGCATGCTGGGAGGCGTATTTATTGCCACACAATTGGTATGGCCAGCAGCAAATTTCAATTTACCTTACATGTCATTCGGGCGATGGCGACCAGTGCACACCAATGCGGTGATTTTCGCATTTGTTGGTAACGGAATCTTTACCGGTTACTACTATTCACTGCAACGATTGCTCAAAACGGGCATGGCAAGCCAATGGATGTCAAAAGTCCATTTCTGGGGCTGGCAATCTATTATTGTTGCTGCCGCTATTTCATTACTGGCTGGTTTTACAACCGGTAAAGAGTATGCTGAACTCGAATGGCCTATCGACATCGCAATCGCAGTGATCTGGGTTATTTTTGGATGGAACATGATGTGGACTATACTCAAACGCAGGGTAAAACATATTTATGTGGCAATCTGGTTCTACATTGCAACATTTGTTACCGTTGCAGTACTTCACATTGTTAACTCAATGGAAATACCGTGGGCAATTTTCAAGAGTTACCCTGTTTTTGCAGGTGTTCAGGATGCGCTTGTACAATGGTGGTATGGACATAATGCGGTTGCATTTTTCCTTACAACTCCCTACCTGGGTCTCATGTACTATTTTATGCCAAAAGCTGCAAATCGCCCGGTTTATTCTTACAAACTGAGTATTCTGCATTTCTGGGCACTTATATTCCTTTATATTTGGGCCGGACCGCACCATTTGTTATACCAGGCATTGCCAAACTGGGCACAATCCTTAGGAACAGTTTTCTCCATTATGCTTATTGCTCCATCATGGGGTGGTATGATCAACGGCTTGTTAACTCTGCGAGGTGCATGGGACAGGGTTCGTGAAGAACCGGTGTTGAAATTCTTCGTGGTCGCAGTAACCGCTTATGGAATGTCAACTTTCGAAGGTCCTATGCTTTCGCTTAAAAATATTAATGCAATCAGCCACTTCACCAACTGGACTGTAGCTCACGTACACATAGGTGCATTAGGCTGGAATGGCTTCCTCACTTTCGGAATGATTTACTGGTTGTTCCCACGTATGTTCGGCACTAAACTGTATTCCAACAAACTGGCTAACCTGCATTTCTGGCTGGGCACACTTGCCATGTTATTCTATTCCCTTCCTTTATATTGGGCCGGGTGGACAGAAGCTTCGATGTGGAAACAATTTAACGAAGCCGGTGATTTGGTTTATCCTAATTATCTGGAAATTGTAACCCAGATAATGCCAATGTACTGGATGAGATTATTTGGCGGTACTCTATACTTCCTTGGGATGTTCATCCTGGTTTACAACATATACAAAACTGTTAAAGCAGGATCATTTGTGGCCATGGAAGCAGCTGAAGCTCCTGCTCTTGAAAAAGAAGGTGCACGTAAAGCCGGCGAAGGTTACCATCGTTTCCTTGAGCGCAGACCAATACAGTTCATGCTTCTTTCCATTGTGGCTATACTTATTGGCGGAATTATTGAAATCGTTCCTACTTACCTTATAAAATCAAATATCCCTACTATCGCTACGGTGAAACCCTATACCCCGCTCGAATTGCATGGCCGCGACATTTATATTAAGGAAGGCTGCTATACATGCCATTCGCAAATGATAAGGCCTTTCAGGTCGGAAACGGAGCGTTATGGCGAATATTCAAATGCTGGTGAATATGTGTATGATCATCCTTTCCAGTGGGGATCGAAACGTTTAGGTCCGGACTTGTTCCGCGAAGGTGTAAAAAGCGGCCCTCTGTATAAACCTAACTCATGGCACTACAATCACTTTATGGATCCGCAGAAAATAAATGCGCAATCCATCATGCCAAAATATCCGTGGCTTGCTGTAAACGAGATTGATATTGAATCAACTCCTCGAAAAATCAGGGTAATGCAGCAGCTCGGAGTTCCTTATCCTGAAGGTTACGATCTGAAAGCCAACGATGATGTAAAAGCCCAGGCTGAGCAAATAGCGGCAGGTCTCAGAGCCGAAGGTATCGACATAGCGGCCTCGAAGCAGGTAATTGCTTTAATAGCTTATATGCAGCGCCTTGGAACTGATGTTGGTGACAGTAAAACAGCTTTAAAATAACTAAACACAAAGCACATCATGGGAATAGTTTCTCGCTTATTTGACAGTATCGAAGGGATCTACTGGTTCCCGATCATCGCTCTGGCACTCTTTATTGTTTTCTTTGGTCTGATAGCAGTCCATACCCTGACAATGAAAAAAAACAAGGAAAATGAATGCGGAGCATTACCCTTCGAAAACGATGAAAAATACCAATCACGTGAGGTGTAAGTCAAACTTTCAAAAAAAAGAAATATGAGCAATACAGAAGAATATAAAAATCACCAGGAAGAACCCGAAATTGACGAACTAACTAAGGATCGTTATCTTGGAGGCCACGAATACGATGGCATCAGGGAACTGGATAACAGGATGCCCCGCTGGTGGCTTTACCTGTTTTATGCAACCATTATTTTTGCAATAGTTTATATGTTCGGCTATCATGTTACAAATTGGTGGCCTTTGCAGGATGCTGAATACCAAAACGAAATGGCCATACAGGCTGATATCAAAAAGGCCAATCCCGAACCGGTTGTCGATCTGGAAGCCATGGTTCCGATGACTGCCGAAGCCGACCTTACCGCAGGCCTTGATACGTACAAAAAAATCTGTTCGGTATGCCACGGACAGAAGGGTGAAGGACTCGTAGGGCCTAATTTTACTGACGAGTTCTGGATTCATGGCGATACTATTACCAACACTATTTCGATAAAGAATCTATACCAGGTGGTAACCAACGGCGTGATTGCCAAAGGGATGATTCCTTATAAAGATCAGCTAAACCCGCTACAGATTCAGCAGGTGCTGAGTTATATACTGACTCTACAGGGAACCAGCCCGCCAAATCAGAAAGCTCCCCAGGGTGCAAAGTATAACAAGATCGGTTGAAATCAGCAAAACTCATGATACTGAACAGTTTTTTTATTGTCATATCGTGAAGCTAAAATAATCCAATATAAAGGCTGTGGGGTTAGATTACTTCACAGCCTTTTATATATTTGCACAAATTACATACAACATGGAAGAGTTTGATGAGTTTGATGACTTTCGCGACAAGCAGTCAACCATTGGCGATGATGGCAGCAGGGTATGGGTTTATCCGAAAAAACCTAACGGGAAACTATATAATTACCGCAAATTAACTTCGGTAGTTTTGCTGGCAGTTTTATTTGGTCTGCCTTTTATTAAGCTGAACGGCGATCCATTTGTTCTTTTTAATTTTATAGAAAGGAAATTCATCATTTTCGGTGTAATGTTTTACCCGCAGGATTTTCATCTTTTCGTTCTTTCAATGATTGCTTTCATAGTGTTTGTAGTGCTTTTCACGGTAATATTCGGAAGGATTTTCTGTGGATGGATCTGCCCACAAACAATTTTTATGGAATTCCTTTACCGCCCCATTGAATATTGGATTGAGGGAAATTACAGCCAGCAGCGGAAACTGGATCAGGCTCCGCTGGACTTTAATAAATTCTGGCGTAAAGGGCTGAAACACCTCATTTTCTATCTTATATCCTTCGTTACGGCTCATTTCTTCCTTGCCTATATTACCGGAATTGATCATGTTAAGGAAATAATTATTGATGGGCCTGATACTCACCTGGCCGGTTTTATCGGAATGATAGTGTTCAGCGGAGTGCATTATTTTGTTTTTGCAAAACTCCGCGAACAGGTTTGCATCATTATATGCCCTTATGGCCGTTTGCAAGGTGTTTTACTCGATCGCAATTCGATAGTAGTTAGTTACGATTATAAACGCGGCGAACCCCGTGGCAAATACAATCCTCTCGAAGACCGCAACGATAAAGGCAAGGGCGATTGCATAGAATGCGGCAGTTGCCAGGCCGTTTGCCCGACAGGGATTGATATCCGCAATGGTACACAGCTTGAATGCATAAATTGTACCGCTTGTATTGATGCCTGCAATTCAGTTATGCGCAGGGTTAAAAAGCCCGAAGGTCTGATTCGTTATGCATCAGAACGCAGTATTGCTGATAAAACCAATCTGAAGTTCAATATAAGGATACTTTTTTACTCAGTAATTCTTGCCGGTTTGCTTATTCTGATAGCATTCCTGTTCTCGATCCGGACCGATATTGAATCCACAATTTTGCGCCAGAAAGGCACCATGTACCAGGAATATGATTCGCTGCATTACAGCAACATATATATGATACAGGTTATTAATAAAACCAGGGAAGCTCTTCCGGTTGAGCTGAAACTCGATGAGCCTGAAAACGGTGAAATTAAAATGATAGGCGATCCGCTGGTGGTTGAGAAAGGACAGGTGGGGGAAGCGCAGTTCCTCGTGCTGATCAAAAAGAGGGATGTGAAAAAGTCGAACACAGAAGTGGAATTTAAAGTGATGAGTAACGGTAAGGAAATGGATGAAATTAAATCAACTTTTGTCGGTCCGAATTCGTTAGATAAGAAATAATCAATGCCACGATTGTCGGCTAAATATTATTTTGATGCGCGGGGAAACGAATATATAAGTAAATTTTCTGTTTTTTTTTGTCATTTTCTTGTTCTTTTGTCATGACATAAAAGAACCAACTTAGCGTAACGATCTCATGAGCTCCTATAAAAATAAGCAATGGGCGAATAAAAAGTCTAGGCTTTATATAAATTTCACACAGATGTACGACTCGGTAAGGCTCGTGATCCCAATAAATTGGGATGGGCTTGGAAGTTTTATCCCATGGCCTTACAGCACGTGAAGCCGTTTACCTTCGT
>JBBQUX010000018.1:0-39646 GCA_038212135.1 Bacteroidales bacterium
ATTATAACTCAGGATGCCTTGGGCAATGGATGATTGTATGTTTCTATAATGCATTTCCATTATCGTACATTTAATTATTAACTTTCACAAACCGCTTACCCACAAACCCATCTTTATTAACCAGCCGCAGCAAGTATAAGCAGCAATAACACCCGGAAGGTGAGCCGCCATACCTGCTCCTGCAATAATAACTTTTACACCGCGGCTGTGGGCATTCCGGGCAAATTCTTCCACTTTCTCGGGTGTGCGATGTGCCGATAAAGCATTCATTTCGAAAGGGATATGTAGCTCATTAAGCACTTTTGCCGCTTCTTCCATAACCGGCAGATCGCTGGTGCTTCCCATTATAATACTAACTAAAGGTGTCATACGATTATTTTTTTGCGAAAGTACGTAAAATCTGAATTTTTATGTGATAGTTTAAGGATTGGGCAGGATATTATTTTGATGTGCCAGGCTATATTTAGATGCATTCAAGTTCCAGAGCATCAAAATAATATTTAGCCAAGGATTGAGATATGCAAAAATAACCCGTCCTGTAAAAAATGGAACAGGAATTCATCTTTTTACTGGAAATATCACCCTTAAACTGTAATTTTGCCTGGATTTCAATCTTAAATTATTTTTTATGCCTGAAACCTGGAAACTGAAGGATAAAACCTTCGAAAAATATATACTTAACGACGATTTACAAGCTAAGGTCAGCGAACTATCGAAACGCATAAATACCGAACTTGAAGGTAAGAAGCCTGTGTTTGTTGTTGTCCTGAACGGTGCCTTTATCTTCGCTTCCGACTTGCTGAAAGGCATTACACTTGATTGCGAAATAGCGTTTGTAAAACTCTCTTCCTACCAGGGAACCCAGAGTTCGGGCGTTGTGCAGCAGATCATCGGGCTCGATCTTGATCTGAAAGGACGCACCATCGTGGTTATAGAGGATATTGTGGATACCGGCCTTACACTCGAACGTTTTATGCTTACTTTGCGTGAAATGCAGCCAGCCGAAGTCAAAATTGCAACCTGCCTGTTGAAACCGGATGCGTTCAACTCAAAATTCCCGGTTGATTATTTGTGTTTCAGTATTCCGAATGATTTCGTGGTTGGATATGGCCTCGATTATGATGGGCTGGGGCGTAATTCTCGCGATATTTATAAAATAATTGAAGAATAATTTTTTTATATCTTAGCGCAGTAAAAGAAAATTAAAACATTAACATATGATTTTCCTTCCTGACGAAGGATTTCTGATTTAAACCATTCTGATATGCTCAATATTGCTCTATTTGGTCCTCCGGGAGCCGGAAAAGGTACTCAGTCGCAAATGCTGATTGAGAAGTATAATCTCGCCTACATTTCCACCGGCGACCTGCTGAGGCAGGAAATTGCTGAAGAAAGCGATCTCGGTATGCAGGTAAAAGATCTGATAAGCCAGGGTGGATTGGTTTCCGATGAAATCATGGTTGAGCTTATCGAGAAGAAAATTATCACCAGTTCTGATAAGAAAGGTATCCTCTTCGATGGTTTTCCACGTACCCTGGTACAGGCTTATATTCTCGACGGACTGTTACTAAAACTCAATACTTCACTTTCGTGCATGTTAAGCCTCGAGGTTCCTGACGAAGAACTTACCCGCCGGCTATTGGAGCGTGGTAAATCTTCAGGCCGTGCCGATGATACTGAAGACGTTATAAAATTCAGGCTTACCGAGTATAAAAACAAAACTTCTCCGGTTATAGGCTACTACGAGGAAAAGAACCTTTATGTACCCATAATGGGGGTTGGCCCTATTCATGAAATCTTCGAAAAACTCAGCCGCGCCATCGAACTTACCCTTCAAAAAGAGTGGTTCAACCTCGTTGTTTCTGGCCCTCCCGGTGCCGGCAAAGGAACACAAGGCAATATGCTGGCGAAAAAGTTTAATCTTTATTATATCTCAACGGGCTCGTTACTGCGGAAAGAAATTAAAGCAGGCACCGAGCTGGGACAGAAAGTAAAAGAAACACTCGAAAAAGGGGATCTGGTTTCGGACGAAATTGTAATAAGGCTGATTGAAAGTGAGATGAAAATGCATAACCATGTAAATGGTTTTGTTTTTAAAGGATTTCCACGAACAATTCTTCAATCGTATATTCTCGATGGCTTGTTGCGCCGCATGAACATGGGTGTTTCCTATGTAGTTGAGTTAACCGTACCAACCATTGAACTTATCAAACGCCTCGATAAACGGGGTCGATCCGATAAAGCCCGTCCATACGACATTACTACTGAACTTATCATTCACCGCCTCGAGGAATACGATACAAAAACAGCACCTGTTATGGAACTTTATAAACGCCAGAACAAGCACGTGGTTGTAAATGCAGTTGGAAGCAACGAACAAATATTCGAACTTTTATCGGATACTGTTGAGGCTGCCATGAAGAAATCAAGGTAATTTACATTATCTTTACACGATTACAAAATTGAATTTAATTGGTTCTGTTTAGCTGGTAATTGTAATATTTAGTATTTAAATGCGTTGAAAAAATTAATGAATACTTGTTTTTCGTCCCGGCTGCCAGCAAAAATAATCAACAGCCTGAAAACCTGAAACCGGTACTTTGGATTATTTTGGAGGACGGATTGCTTCGGGGGTTTGACTCCGCTCACCCTCCTTCAGCAACCTCCACTCACCCGCATCTTGTCATTACTCACCCGTATTCTACAGCCATATCTCAAGATACTCAAACCCTTAATTTCTGAACTCTTGAACCCTTCAAACTCTTCAAACCCTTCAAACTCTTCAAACTCTTCAAACTCTTCAAACCCTTCAAACTCTTCAAACCCTTCAAACCCTTGAGACCTTGAACTCTTCAAACTCTTCAAACTCTTCAAACTCTTCAAACCCTTCAAACCCTTCAAACCCTTTTTATCCATGGCCAGTTCCAATTTTGTCGATTATGTAAAAATTTATCTGCGTTCGGGTAAGGGAGGAGCCGGTTCGCACCACTATCACCGGGCAAAAGGTATTCCTATGGGCGGACCCGACGGAGGCGATGGCGGCAGAGGAGGTCACATTATTATCAAGGGGAACCAGCAGTTGTGGACCATGCTTCACCTGCGTTACACAAAACATATTTTGGCAAGTGACGGCGAAAGTGGTTCAAAATCGTTGCGCACGGGAGCTAACGGAGAAGATCGTATAATTGAAGTTCCTCTTGGAACAATAGTCCGTGACCCCGAAACAGGAGAAGTGGAATGCGAAGTTACTGCGCATGATGAAATGCATATTATTGTTCCCGGTGGTCGTGGTGGACTGGGAAACGATCATTTTAAAACTTCTACCAACCAGGCTCCTAAGTTTGCACAACCAGGCGAGCCTTTTATCGAATGCTGGAAAATTTTTGAACTGAAAATCCTCGCAGATGTTGGGTTGGTTGGATTCCCGAATGCAGGTAAATCAACACTACTTTCCGTGCTTTCAGCTGCCAAGCCTGAAATTGCCGATTACCCTTTCACTACCCTCCGGCCAAACCTTGGAATTGTACCATATTATGACGACAGGTCGTTTGTGATGGCCGATATTCCTGGTATAATTGAAGGTGCTCACGAAGGGAAAGGACTTGGAGTTAGATTTCTGCGACATATCGAACGAAATTCGGTTTTGTTATTCATGATACCTGCCGACAGTAAAGACATTAAAAAGGAATACAAAATCCTTCTGAATGAGTTGAAACAATTCAATCCTGAGCTTTTAAACAAAGGCCGGTTACTCGCAATTACAAAATGCGATATGCTGGATGAGGAAATGTTGAAACAATTGAAAAAAGAATTACCGAGGGTTCCTTCTATCTTTATCTCTTCGCATACACAACTTGGTCTTAAAAAACTCAAGGAATTGCTTTGGGAGCAGTTAAATGCCTGATTTTGGGATTAACTAAATCTGCTCCTCCAAAACTCATCAGAAATCATCACGTTGAAAATACTGAAATAGCCGACAACAATGAATAAATTCGAAAATCTAAAGCCAGAATATAAAATATGGTTTTCCTCCCTGCAGGGTGAAGGCTTATTGGGAGATGGGAAATGGAAAATTTTAAAACAGATTGACGAATGCGGTTCTCTGGTTGGAGCCTGCGAAAAAATGGGCATCACGTATCGCCGCACCTGGAACGATCTTCGAAAGATTGAGAAAATGCTTGGTTTTCACCTCCTCGAAACTGTCAGGGGAGGGCAGGAAGGCGGAAGCACGCGCCTATCACCCGAAGGCTGTCGGTTGGTGAAGTGCTTCGATACATTTCATCAGCGAATGGATAAAATAATGCAAAAAGAGTTCGTTAGGTTGATTAACGATCTTAATTCATAATGCAGACTGCTTCCGATACTTTGAAATATGCTTGATATTCCCAATATGGTGATGATTGGCGGCAACACGCGGAATGCCGGTAAAACTACGCTTGCTTGTAAAATAATCAGCAGATTTTCGAAAACACATGAAGTTATAGGTTTAAAAGTATCCAGCATTCAGCCGGATGATGAAAAATTTCATGGAAATCATCCTGAGCAAGATTTTAAAGGCTTTTCTATATTTGAAGAACCTGACATGGAATCGTACAAGGACACATCCAAAATGCTTCAGGCCGGAGCAGCAAAAGTATTCTATATCCGTACTGAAGATATTTTTATTAAGCATGCAGTATTACATTTTCTTTCAAAGTATATTAATAATCAACTGATCGTATGCGAGAGCAGGAGCCTGCGAGAAATTGTCAATCCGGGATTATTCCTCATGATGCTGAAGATAGAGGCGAATGAAACTGTAAAAGACGTTTCAGCTTTCCTTTCGAAGGCGGATAAAGTTTTTTACTACGGCAACGATCAGGATGAAATCAGCCGCTTTATTGCTGAAATGCATTTTGAACAAGGCAAATTCAAAATGGCTAATTGATTATAATCAATAATTAATAGCTACTTTTGCAAACTTTAACTGCGTTTTTGTATGTAAATCTGAAAAAGAGTTATCGCGGAAGTTGTTTTTTAAGAAAATAAAGAAAATGAACAGAGAATGTTTTAACAGAAGTGAACACAAATACTGATTTCTCGTTATAGAAAATGAATAATCTGTTATGAAAAAGTTGAGCAAATGAAAAAATATAGAATAATTCTGGTAATCATTATTATGTTGTCTATTGTAAAAGTTCAGGCTCAAAAAGAGGGTACTTTATGGGTAAACCTGATAACCGGACTTAACAGTACATGGATACTTAATCAGAATGCTTATGGAAACCCCGAAATTGAATACGCTACTTCATTTGGTTTTACCGGAGGAGCAGGGGTAAGCTATTATTTTAGTGCACAGAATGGTTTTAGCGGATCACTGCTTGCCAGTAAATTGGGGCAGAATTACAGTGGAGTTATGAAAGGTGATGACGCAGATCGTAAAGCTAGATTAACTTACATTGAAGTGCCGCTTGTATTTATGAGGAATATACCATACACACAGAACCCTACATGGGTTTCTTTTGGTCCCACTATCATGTTACTTATTGATGCTCAGCAGGAATTTTTTCGAAAATCAGGAACCAGCGACTTGCCAAACCCTGATGGAATGAAGAAAGGCGATATGAAAGAAAGATTTAATAAAACAGATGTGGCTCTGAGCCTTGCATTAAATAAGTTATATCCACTTGATGATTCAGGTAAATCGATGTTTCTGCTTTCTTTCAACACTTCTTTGGGCTTAACTGATATTAATTCGATTGAATGGAAGTTGCCAAATATGCATGACGAATATGCTCCATCACGTAACTTCTACATTGGAATAAGGGCGGGTCTTTCCTTTAATGCTTCAAGAGATAAAAGCAGCAAAAAAGAATAAATGAAAAAACGCATCGTTTCAAGATGCTTTTTTTTTTCTCACAAATGATTCTAATTACTCAATAGTAACAACCGGCCAGGGTTTTGCAACTTCCCAGGCTCCACGGGTAAAATCAGGAATATCAACAGAATTTCCACGGTTCAGCACACTCTTCTCACTTAAAGGGACAATGCTGCACCATGCTGCTGCATCATACACATCCTGGTCCAGAGGAAGCCCGTTACGAAGGCAGTATACAAGGCGGTAATCCATAATAAAGTCCATTCCTCCATGGCCGCCGACTTTCTTTGCTTTTTCTCCCATTTGTATTGCCAGCGGATGCTCATACTTTTTCATTAATGCATCAAAATCCTCTTTTTTAAGTGGTTCATGTGCATTGGGTTCAAGTGCTATTTGTTCTTCAGGCCATTTTACTGCCATTCCTTGAGTTCCACTTATTTTGTGAATACGGCTGTAGGGCTGAGGACTTGTGGTATCGTGCTGGATCATTATGGTTTTACCCTGTAATGTTCTCACGACAGTGGTATTCATATCGCCAAGTTTATAGGTTTGAAGTGCTTCGGGCGAGTTCTCACCAAACTTATCCTTTGCATATAGCGACATGCCGATCTGGTTGGTTGATACTGAAGTAAGGTAATCGAATCGGTCGCCACGGTTAATACCCATAATTTGCGATACTGGTCCAAGACCATGAGTAGGGTATGGGTTGCCGGTGTGAATCTTGCTGAATTCGAGCCGCCACATAGTATGGTAACCTCCTTCTTTCATGAATTTCAGCCACCGTAAATCGTGAATGTAAGCACCTTCGGCATGATAAATCTCACCGAAAACTCCGTTACGGGCCATATTAAGGGTGTTGAGTTCGAAGAAATCGTAACAGCAGTTTTCGAGCATCATGCAATGTCGCTGTGTTTCTTCGGCTGTATCAACCAGTTGCCAGCATTCGTCGAGAGTAAGGGCGGCGGGAACTTCAATAGCGGCATGTTTGCCATGTTTCATAGCATACACAGCAACAGGAGTATGCATCAGCCACGGCGTACATTGATAAATCAGATCAATATCATCGTGCTCGCATATTTTCTTCCAGCCTTCTTCCTCTGTATATTCAGCGGCAGCGGGCAGGCCGGCATCGGTAATCCGTTTGTTTGCTTCTTTTACTGTTTTCGGAACAACATCGGCAATTGCTTTTATTTCAACGCCATCAACCTGTATTAGTCTGCGTACCGCTTCGCTGCCGCGCATTCCCAGGCCGATTAACCCGATACGAACAGTTTTTAGCGGCTCACAGGTCAAGCCCATCACAGATTTGCCTTTACGGGCAGGGATATGCTTTCCCGGTGAATCAGATGCATAACCTACATCGTTTCCGGTGCCAAAAGCGTGGGTTAAAGGAGCTACTCCTAACGCTGCTGAGCCGACTGCGGCCAGCTTGATAAATTTGCGGCGGCTATTGTTCTCGTTGCTGTTCATGCGAAAGTAAGATTTTGTGTTTCTTTGACAAAAATAGGGAAATTGGCGGCAGAACATAAGTAGCTTGTAAATAAAATATATACCGGGTGAGGGTTCAACGGGTTAATGTTTTTAAATGGTCACGTGAGCGACTTTCCATAGAGCGATTTAGCAACGACCCATTTCCCGTACTTGCCCTGGTGCATTTCGCTGGCTTTATACGACCATATTTTAAGTCCTTCTTGTCTATCTATTTCGCTATTCGGAAGCCTGAATAAAACCTCCTTGTTACTAACAGGAGGTTTTTCGGGCTACGCGGAAAACGAGACCCGAAGGAATTAAAGATATATGGAATTGGCGACCTCAACAGGCTTGACTTCGACGGATGTCAATAGACGCTGACAGGGGGGTATGCGGTTTTCGGTAATTGAAAATGAATGGGTATGAAAGGAGATATGCGGATTGAAAACCCTTATACTAAAAAATAAGTCGGGATTATTCGCTCGAAGCGAATCAGATCGCTACGCTAAGTTTCAAATCCTGACTGACAGTACAACATTTCAAAACCCAAACAATGGGTGGCACCAGTAGGAGAAATATAAAATGTGTCCTGTTGGGTAAATATATGTGCCACCCCATGCTGACTTGCGTTAGCGCGGTTTAATACCAATGACCTTATCACTGATTTTTCAAATCCGTATCAAAGCTCTCACATACCTGAATAATGTGAAAAGCAATGAAATGATTAAAATAAGAGAAAGGATTTTCTGAATAATTTCAAGATAATTCATTTCATTTATTTTAAGGCAAGGGTTATTTACTCCTTAATCCGAATTTTGTCAAAAGGTGATATGGAAAAGGTGAATATTTTGATAAAATACCAAAAGGGAGGGCCATCCGGAAGGAGAAATAGTAGGGTTACGAAATAATCGCATTAACAAAACAATTTTGTTGTATTACATAATGTTAAATTGTAAAAGTTATATGTGAGTTGCGATTACAGTAAATAGCAGTTCCCGCTGGTGAGGATTTGAAATCCGTATCGGTGCGAAAAACCATAGTTGCGTAATCGCAGAAAGTTAAAAAGCCCCGCCTTATCACTAAAGCGGGGCTTCCTCGTACCCGAAGCCGGAATCGAACCGGCATGGCCGCAATGGCCAAAGGATTTTAAGTCCTTCGTGTCTACCTATTTCACCATTCGGGCAGCTGAAAAAAAACCTCCATGTCAGTAACAGGAGGTCTTAACAAGCAGAGCGAAAGACGAGACTCGAACTCGCGACCCCGACCTTGGCAAGGTCGTGCTCTACCAACTGAGCTACTTTCGCAATTTTATTCGTTTTGGGTGTGCAAATATACACACATTTTTTATATTCAAAAATTTACCTAGTATTTTTTCAGCAAATTTTTAATCTCATTTAGTTTCATCAGGGCCTCAACAGGGGTTAAGGTGTTAATATTCAAATTCATGATGTCATCACGAATTCGCTCCAGCAAGGGGTCATCGAGCTGAAAAAAACTTAACTGTATATCATCTGCTTTTTTCTCACTTTTTACCGAACTGATGCTAGTATCCTGTTCATCAGTTACATGCTTGGTTTCAAGTTGTGCGAGAATATTGGTAGCTCTTTGCAGAACACTGCCCGGCATTCCGGCCATTCGTGCCACATGAATCCCGAAACTATGCTCACTTCCGCCTGGAGTAAGCTTACGCAGAAAGATCACTTTCTTGCCGATTTCTTTTACAGCCACATGGTAATTCCGGATTCGGGGCTTGGTCGAAGCCATTTCGTTCAGTTCATGGTAATGCGTGGCAAAAAGTACTTTGGCCCGGTACAGCGGATGATCATGCAGGTATTCGGCAATCGCACGGGCAATTGAAATGCCATCATACGTGCTGGTTCCACGCCCGATTTCGTCGAGCAATATCAGGCTTCGGTTCGAAATATTATTCAGGATACTGGCTGTTTCATTCATTTCGACCATGAAAGTCGATTCGCCTGAAGTAATATTATCCGAAGCCCCTACACGGGTAAAAATTTTATCCACCATACCAATGCTTGCCGAATCAGCAGGCACAAAGCTACCAATCTGTGCCATAAGCACAATTAAAGCTGTTTGACGCAGCAAAGCCGATTTACCCGACATGTTGGGTCCGGTAAGAATGATTATTTGTTGTGAGTCATTATCGAGTAACACATCATTAGCAATATACTCTTCGCCGGTTGGCAGGTGTTTTTCGATTACCGGATGTCTGCCGTTTTTAATTTCCAGAGTAAATGAATCGTTCAACTTTGGTTTTACATAGCGGTTCGCTTTTGCTGAACGGGCAAAGGATAAAAGGCAGTCGAGCCGGGCCACCAGTTGAGCATTAAGTTGCACAGGCTGCACATATTCAGCTAAGTGGAGTACCAGTTCATTGTAAAGCCGGTTTTCAATATCAAATATTTTCTCTTCTGCACCCAGAATTTTCTGTTCATATTCTTTTAACTCTTCGGTAATGTAACGCTCGGCATTTACCAGGGTTTGCTTTCGCATCCATTCGGGTGGAACCTTGTCCTTATGCGAATTAGTGACTTCGAGGTAGTAACCGAAAACATTATTAAAACCGACTTTTAGCGATGTAATTCCGGTACGTTCAATTTCACGCTGCTGTAGCCTTACAAGATAATCTTTTCCTGAATATGCAAGTCCCCGGAGTTCATCCAGTTCGTCAGAAACACCTGAAGCAATCACCTGTCCTTTCGAGATCATGGTAGGCGGATCATCCTGTATGGTTTGCCCTATTTTGTCAGCAATCAGTTCGCAGGGATTAATTTGTTCCCCAAGGTGATTCAGCACTTCCTGGGTTGCATTCATACATGCTGATTTTATTGGAGTAAGTGCCTGAAGGGCTCTTCTGATCTGCAGCACTTCACGGGGATTTACTCTTGCCACTGCAACTTTCGAAATCAAACGTTCGAGGTCGCCGATGGTTTTTATCTGCTGTTCTATTATTTCTGTAAAAGGTTCATTTTGCAGGTAATATTCAACAATTCCATGGCGCTCAGTTACCGGTAGCCTGTCTTTCAGCGGAAGCAAAATCCAGCGTCTCAGAAGCCTCGAACCCATAGGTGAAATAGTATTGTCGATGGTCGAAAGCAATGTATTGGCATTATCATTGGGCGATTGAAGCAGTTCGAGGTTACGAACGGTAAACTTATCGAGCCATACATAATGATCCTCCTCAATTCGTGCAATTTTGCAAATATGCTGTACTTTATCATGCTGGGTTTCCGAAAGATAATACAATGCAATTCCAGCCGCAATCACACCGTTCTCCAGTTCGCTTATACCAAAACCCTTGAGCGATGTAGTGCCAAATTGTTTGAGAAGCAGCTCTTTAGCAAAGTCCAGGGTAAAAACCCACTCGTCGAAGTAGGAAAAATAGAATTTATCGCCGAATGTTTCGATAAACTGCTGTCTTTTGTTTTTTTGCACTATAACTTCAGTTGGCCTGAACGTCTGCAACAATTTTTCTATATACTCGTTCGACCCTTGTGCGACAAGGAATTCCCCGGTTGAAATATCCAGAAATGCTATTCCTGAAACCTTTGGTAAAAGGTGTACACAGGCCAGGAAATTATTTTCCTTGTTTTCGAGGATTTTATCGTTATACGAAACTCCCGGGGTTACCAACTCAGTAACACCTCTTTTAACAATTGTTTTGGTAAGTTTAGGGTCTTCAAGCTGATCGCAAATGGCCACCCTGAATCCTGCACGAACCAATTTTGGAAGGTATGTATCAAGCGAATGATGCGGGAAACCTGCAAGTTCAATATATGCAGCTGAACCATTTGCCCGGCGCGTAAGGATTATACCCAGAATTTCCGATGTTTTAATTGCATCTGCTCCGAAAGTCTCATAAAAATCGCCCACCCTGAACAACAACAATGCATCAGGGTATTTTGCCTTGATGGTATTGTATTGTTTCATTAGCGGTGTTACCACAACTTCTTCCTGTTCTTTCCTTTTTGCCACGTGAAAATGCTTATTAGTATGGCAAATATAGGATTATCTGTTTGTTTTTTGTATCATTCGGTCGAAGTATTAATAAATATTGAGTGATGGTTCCCGGAAATAAAAGTTATTTTTGCCTTATATTTTTAGGATATGCGTAAACTTAATATGGAGGAACTGAACAGGGTTAGTGTCGAAAAATTCAATGAATTAAGCAAACTTCCTGTAATTTGTATTCTTGATAATGTAAGAAGCCAACACAATATTGGTTCTATCTTCCGTACTTCGGATGCTTTCAGAGTCCGGGAATTGTATTTATGCGGCATAACAGCCACCCCACCGAACCGCGAAATTAACAAATCGGCTCTTGGTGCTACCGAGTCGGTAAAGTGGCAATATTTTTCTGATACTTGCGCTGCAATTAAAAGTTTAAAAAGTAAAGGATTCCAAATAGTAGCAGTTGAGCAAGCCTCTGGCAGCATATTACTTGAAGATTATAATCCGGAAATAAATGACCAAATTGCTTTGGTATTTGGTAATGAAGTTTCAGGTGTTAGTGACGAAGTAATGGAATTAGCTGATGCCTGCATCGAAATTCCGCAGTTCGGGACAAAGCACTCTTTTAATGTATCAGTAACTACAGCAATTGTGTTATACCATTTTCATATAGCACTTAAAAAAAAATATTTATTGTAGGGAATAATGCAGATAGTTTTTTACTATCTTTGTTTAAATTATAATTCCTTTCTAATTAATATCCTGATATTATGAAACTACCTTTACGTCGGATGGTGCTTGCCATTGTGTTTTTATTTGCCATTCATTTGTTTCCTTCCAAAGCTCTGGCACAAGAGAAGGATTCGTCATCAACTTTTAAATCCTACCTTTACCTTGTTCCGAATATTGGGGTCAGCCAGTATTTTGGCGACTTTAACAAGGCTGATTACAATAACAAATCTAAAAAACTAAGTTATGGAGTTGTTTTGGGGTATCAGTTTAGTCCAATATTTGGAGTACGTGGCCAGTTTTTGAAAACAAACTTATATAGTGAAAGGCCGGATAAAAATGCTTCATTCACATCTGACTTATGGGATGCTGGATTAAATTTAACAGTGAATATAAATGAGATTTTTGCCGATTATAATGATAAAAGATTACTGAATTTCTATCTCTTCGGCGGAGCTGGTTTAGCATCATTCAAGTCGAAACTTAAGGATTTGACTACTGATGCCGTTTTATCGGAGCACACCGAAAGGCAAAATGAATTTTTTGTCCCTGTCGGAGGAGGTGCTTTGATCAGGTTGAACCATACTTTTTCAGTTAATCTTGAGTATAGCGATCGCATCATATTCAATGATATTTCTCTTGATTTTAAAGAGGCTGTTGCACCACGTGATCATTATGGATATGCCTCTGCCGGATTATTTATCCGATTTGGAGCTAAAGATTCAGATAAAGACGGAATAAAAGATAAAAAAGATCGTTGCCCCGAAATCCCAGGCAAGGTTGACCTTCAGGGCTGTCCGGATAAAGATAATGATGGCATAGCAGATATTGATGATGGTTGTCCTGATGCTGCAGGGAAGCCTGAGTTTAAAGGTTGCCCCGACACGGATGGTGATGGCATAATTGACAGGGAGGATGCCTGTCCGACTGTTGCCGGTAAGAAAGAATTAAAAGGATGTCCCGACACGGATGGTGATGGCGTTATTGACAGTGAGGATTTATGGCCAACGGTATTCGGATTGGCTGAATTTGCTGGCGTTCCTGATCCTGATGGCGATGGTGTTCCCAGCAACATTGATGATTGTCCGGATGTGAAAGGCCTGCCTCAGTTGAAAGGATGCCCGGACTCAGATGGCGACGGAGTTGCTGATAAAGATGACAAATGCCCTGATGTATTTGGAGTTGCGACTAATTCAGGATGCCCTGCTGAAAAAGCATTCGAATTCTTTAAGGTTGTATATTTCAATTTTGACAAATCAGTCGTTACAAAGCAGAATTTGAAAGACATTGATGAATTGGCAGAGATATTAAAAGAACACGATAAGGTTAAAGTCAAAATTGAAGGACATGCCGATGCAACTGGTTCCGATAGCTACAATATGAAGTTATCAGAGAAACGTGCAGAATACGTTATAAATTATCTTGTAAATAAAGGTATTGACAAAGCTGTTTTGGTTAAAGCTTTTTACGGTGAAACCAAACCAGTAGCAGGTAACGATACCACTGAAGGAAGAGCTAAAAATCGCAGGGTTGAGATAAATACAATTAAATAAATCCCATATAAATTAATATTTGAAGAGGCTGGCCCGATGTCCAGCCTCTTTTTTTTTATGCATTGCATGCAGGTTTGATCCGGATAGTATGGTGAAAATTGCACCTTATAGGTAAATGCGATTGATATACTTCAATGACCATCAGAAAATAGATTTCATTAAAATGTTGCAAGATTATTATTTTTTAAGATATTTTTATATTTTTGCGGATCGTCATAGTAATGAAAATCAATTAATTCAGTGAACATGAACAGATACCTCTACCATTTTTCAATAATTGTACTTGCAGTTATTGTTATCCAAGTTAATGCCAGCAATGCGTTTGCTCAGGATACAACCAAGGTTAAAACTTTTAACGGCTATCTGTATCTGGTGCCGAATATTGGTGTCAGCCAGTATTTTGGAGATTTTAACGAGGATAATCTGTGGAATAAAAACCAAAAATTAGGTTACGGAGGAATTCTTGGTTATCAGCTTAGCCCTTTATTTGGCATCCGTAGTCAGTTTTTAAAAACCAGTCTGTTTAGCGAAAGACAAGATAAAAATGCTGAATTCAATTCCGATTTGTGGGATGCTGCTTTGAATCTGACCTTAAATATTAATGAAATCTTTGCTGATTATAATGAGAAAAGATTCCTCAACCTGTATCTTTTTAGCGGTGCAGGAATATCTTCTTTCAAATCAGAAATTTCTGATATGACTACAGGTTCTATAAATGAACAACATACAGTAAGACAAAATGAATTCTTTCTTCCAGTGGGTGGGGGAGCCACATTTCGCCTGAGTTACACATTTTCTGCAAATCTTGAGTATGGCGATCATATAATCTTTGATGATAACGCACTGGATTTCACTACTTCGGTTAAACCACATGATCATTATAGTTATCTTTCACTAGGTTTATTGATAAAATTAGGTTCAAAAGATAAAGACAAGGATGGCATTAAAGATAAGAATGATCTGTGCCCCGAAATACCAGGCAAGGTAGAATTAGCAGGTTGCCCGGATAAAGACAATGACGGAATTGCGGATAAAGATGATGCATGTCCGGATGTGGCAGGAAAACCGGAGTTTAAGGGATGTCCTGATAAAGATGGTGATGGAATAATTGACACCGAAGATTCATGTCCTGAGGTTTACGGCAAGAAAGAACTTAAAGGTTGTCCTGATGCAGATGGCGATGGTGTGCCTGATAAGGACGATTTATGGCCTGAAGTATTCGGACTGGTAATTTATGCCGGTGTTCCTGATCAGGATGGTGATGGTGTGCCTGGTAATAAAGATGATTGCCCTGAGGTAAAAGGCCTGGCTCAGTTTAACGGCTGCCCGGATACTGATGGAGACGGAATACCTGACAATAAAGACAATTGTCCTGAAGTTGCCGGAGTAGCTGCAAATAATGGCTGCCCCGCCGTGATCATGGGTTCAGTAAAGGAAAAAATAGTATATTTCGATACAGATGCCAGTATCGTGCTTGCAAAGAATATAATTGATCTGAATGATATAGCTGCATATATGAACGAAAATCCAGATGCTGTGATCTCAGTTGCCGGGCATGCCGATATACGCGAATCAGAAGAATATAATATGCGCCTGTCTGAGAGACGCGCTGATTATGTGATTAATTACCTGATAAAGAAAGGAATGAAGAACGCGAAAATTGATAAATCTTTCTACGGCAGGAGCAAACCTGTAGCTGATAATTCTACTGTTGAAGGCCGTGCTTTAAACCGCAGAGTTGAAATAAAAATCACGAAATAAAAACCACAAAAGTTATGGGCAAGAATCTGCTTATTTGACTCTGGTCAAAAAAAACAAAACGCTGGTTACTTTTTGTCAGGCTGTGTTCCCAAAATTATGGGACTCAGCCTTTCTTTTTGCTTTAAGATTCTCTTTTATTCTGGATTGAGACCATAACCTGGTCGAGTAATAGTGTTGCCTCTGAAGGTGGTGTTTCGTAGCTAGTGTCAGTAAGAAAACTCATCATTTTGTTTAAGCATGCTCATTTTCTTAAATTTTAGGTTTGGTATACAAAACTCAGTCTTCAGTGCGCGAGGACTTTCCCCTACGGGGACTGAGGGGTGCGCGTGGGCAGAACTCATTTTTAACTCGTTTTCTTACTGCCATTAGCTACCTGAATGCCATTTTACTCATATAAAATACATTCCGCTTATTATTTTCCAGGTAGTTGTTGCGTATGGATTCATAACCTGTTGCGATAAAAAAGTTATCATACCAATGTTCAATTGTACCCAGGTACTCATCAAGGTGCTGGTCGGTGCCACGAACGGGTGCGAGCGTAGTGTATGAAGTATTTTCAACAATACTATTTCCTTTTATAGTCTTAAATGCAACTTTATTATTTGCATTATAATACAGTGTTGTTTCTTCATTTTCAAACAGACAGTTTAATTTCCGGTTCAGGTACTTGGTGAGGATATCGCGCATCTCCATGCCATTATTCCATGTCATCAAGCCACCGCTGTCAAATGCAGCAACAAAAGCATGTGAATAACGGAATCCGTCAAATACCTGGTACGAAGTTGGGAATGCCCTTCCATAATAATCATACGACATTTGTGTATTAGTATGGTATTCAGGAGAGTATGCTTCCGATGTCAAAATAAACTGGCCGCTATTTATGTAAATGTCGTGTTTCAGAAGTCGGAGATTCAGTGTTTTGTCATTCTCTTCATCTTCGTGCGTATTGGTTTGATCACTTTCTTCAGCCTTATCATTCTTTTTCTCAGGCTTTGCTTTCATCCTTAAAGCATTTACATTCGTAATATACTTATAGACGTTGTTAAAATTGCTGAAATTGTAATATTTGGTAGTGCCTGCAATACCGTTTTTGATCAAAGCTGTAAAATAACCATCTGAAACAGGGGTTTTGTCTTCATTGGCATCGTAGTTCGATTGTCTCAGGTAGTAAGGCGAATAATAATTGTAGTAATAGCTGTTGTAATAATTATCGTAATAATCGTATTGTCTTCGTGTAGTGGATACGTTATACCCATAAGTGCCTGCAACAAGTCCATCCCCTTCACCCATCGGAATGTACTGTGCCGAATTAAAATTTCTGCGTTCAACCTGTTCGGAAAAATCGAAAGTCTTTTCAAGTGTACCGGGCGAATTATACTGGTTTACATATAAATGGTTTCTTGACGAAGCGTACTGAATTTTATATGTAGCAAATATTGTTTTATTTGTTGTATCAATCGCAATGTCAAGCAATAACGCATCCTTCTCCGTAGTGATTTCGTAGGTTCTTTTTTCACCTGTTACAAGCGAAAATCCAATAATTCCGGGTTGGCCTTTCCTGCTGTTAAATCCAATAAAAGCATAATTATTCGAAACTTCAAAGTCAACCACTTCAGCTTTATCAGGTATTATCCCTTTATGCTCGGTAATTATCTGAAGACGTGGTATGATCATAAAAACCAGTATGTTGCCGTCTTTATTTCTTTTGGTATCATGAAAAAGCAGGTAAATGGCATCGGTAGTGGAAAGACTTTTTAAATAGGTAACATCCTCATGGAGCGGAACCTGCTTGCGCCATTCTTCTTTCAGCTTGTCGTTAACCATCATAAACGACCAGCTTATACTATCCCGCCCGGTTTCATTTATGGTTGGATAAAAAATACAAACTCCGTTTTTACCTGCTGTTACATAGTTAAAGGGATCGCTTCCGGCAGGAGCCTGGATTTCAAGTCGCAGCGGATTACCGCTCTGTGCCAATAAGGCAGGGGCAAACGATATCAGGAACGCAACAGCAAGTAGTTTTTTCATTGGTCGGTTTTCAATCTTCAAAAATAAGAACAATTTTAAGGCACTATTATTTTATTCGCCCGATAAAAAAATAAAGGCTGCCAGGTTCCTGACAGCCTTTACTGAAAATCACGTTTAAAACAACTATCTGACAAGCAGTTTGTGAACTTCTTTCAGGTTGTTGGTTGTATTTGTTATTGTTACAAAATAGAGACCGGCATTTAGCCCGCTGGTTTCCACTTTCATTGTTTTAGAAGTTGCTTTAATGGATTTTACAACTGAACCCTGTGCGGTGGCGATGCTGATCATAAAGTCTCCGTTTTCAGGCATTTTGGCATTAAACCAGCCGGTACTTGGATTTGGATACACTTGCGTGCTATAGTTTGCAGCATTTGCTTCTCCGATTCCTTCTAGCTGACTTCCGGTAACGGTTACTTCATCTATTTCCCAGGTACGCGATTCGGTTGTATTGCTGGTATATTTAAACGCGATGTGTACATTTGGGACATCCGATAACCCAAGGTTTATATACCCTGATGGAGTCCAGGCCCATCCACCTGGTGAAAATACGGCAGAAGTAGAAATGTCATTCCATGTTCCTGAAGTAGTAGGATCTCCGCTTACATAATCAGTAGAAACCAGCACAGCCAAAGGATTTCCTGCATAGTTGTAAGCTGAGTAAAAATGAAGTTTGGTATTGGATTTAAAAGTGAAGTTGATTGAAGGTGATATAAACCAATCTTCATTATCGAAACTTGCACCACCTTCGAATCCGCTCATTTTTGCGCATCCTGATCCGTTCAGGCCGTGCGTAAGATCCGAAGTCCATATCTGTGTACCGGTTACGCTGAATTCAGTCCACGGCGAAAGATCGGTGTTGAAATTAGCTGTCGAAAGTACGTGTTGGGTTACAGCAAAAGCCGAAGGAGTTATGCCGTCAGTTTTATAATCAACCAATGTACCACCGTTTGTATAAGGGAATATCTTAAGGTAGTAAGTTGTTGCTTCCGCCAATCCTGAGAACAGGTAAGCTTGTTGCCCGAAAAGTACATTTTTAGCTCCGTTACCATCTGTAAAATTCATATCGTCAGCTTCGAAGGTTCCATCGACTGGTGCGGGTATTGTTGCGTTGGTAGAAATTTTAACAAGGTATCCGGCAGGCAATTGAGCCCCCGTAGCATCAGTCCAACTTGAATTAATACTTATTCCGGCTGAAGATGCGGCAAATACCGTAGGATAGTTGGTAGGTTCCGGATCAGCAGTAACAGTTCCTGTGGTTACGGTAATTCCAAGATTATCGATAGTGCAAATACCATCACTGCCCGCGTCGTTCACATCCGACCAGCGTATCCATAGGGTTGATCCAGCCGTCCAGCTTATCCCAACAATATTTGCACTCATTGCTGTTTGGTTTTCAGCCAGATTGCCATCCAAAGGTTCGGCAGCAATTGATGATATGATCTTTTCAACCAGGTCGAAACTGGTAACCGGGGTCCAGGTTCCTGTAGAAAGATCGGTTGCATCGAGGCTATATTCGAATGCAGTAGTTTCAGTAACCGTGTTATTTGAGCCAGTACGCCACTGTTCCATTAACCCTGTCAATGCAATTGTTGTAATCCCTGAGCCGGTGCTATTCAAAAATGAAGCACCAAACCGGGCAACTGTGCTTCCTGAACCTAACGAACCGAATGAACGGTCGGTAGCTGCTGTTGTTCCAACATTGTAGATTCCTCCTGCATTTGAAGACCCATCGGTTACTAACATCACAAGCTGATCGCCAACGGCACCGGTACCCGCCCACCGTATTGCATTCCAGCCGGTAAGAAAGGTGGTTCCGGTTGATCCCATACCATCAAAGTTTTCTGAATATGCCAGCTGACCTGCTGTGAAAGTATATGCCTGTGCATTAACTTTCATATTCCATCCAAAAAGGATGATAATTGTAAAAAGTGTAAATGTTTGTTTCATGATTTCTGATTATTAGTGTTATATGAAAAGAAGAACCGGCAAATTGAAGTTAATCCCTATCGGATCAACATTTTTGCCAGTTCTTCCGCTTGATATTAATCGCTTTTTATTTCAGTATTACTTTTATTACTTTAACATTCTGTGAATTCCTGTCAGTCAAACGCATCAGGTATAATCCTTTTGGTTGCCCTGCAATATCAATCGAAATGATTTCTTCTGCTGATACAATCGAATTTACCTGTTTGCCATTTGCTGAGAAAATTGAGATATCCTGGGTTACCTTGGAGGGATTGGTAATAAATAATTTTCCGTTAGTTGGATTCGGGTAAACAGAAAATGCAGAGGGAAGAGTAGTTATGCCATCAACACCGACACTAATATAATCGGATTTTGTGAGAGTATTGTTTCCGTAAGCATTAGTTGCTTTCAGGGAAACAGAATAAACGCCATAGCTGTTGTATTTTATTAAAGGGTTTTGTTCGGTTGAAGAAGCAGGTGTCCCACCATTAAATGTCCATTCCCAGGCAGTTGGATTGTTAGTTGAAAGGTCATGGAACTGAACCTCTTCACCTTCCAGCAAAGAAGTTGGATCAGCGTCAAAATTTGCAACGGTTGGAGGATTAACACAACCACCCATTGGGGTTGCAAAAATGCTATCACCGGCTGCATTTACAGTAGCAAATTCTGAGGATGCCTTCCAGTTAATTGCCAAAGCATTGTTGCTGTTATGATCGCAAAGAGTCAGAGAAGGGCCATGGCCATCAGCCAACGAATCCCAGGGTGAAACATCAGCATACACAACTTCGTCAATAGTTATTCCATAATTATCTTTCAGTGTAATGGCTTCACCGGTATTATTTAATCCTCCTGTACTCCATTGTAAGGCAGATTTTCCGAAAGTATTCTGGATTGCAGTTGCATTAAAGGCTACAAGCAGGTATTCGCCGTTTGCCACGGTAGTAGAAGGGAAAATGAAGTCAACTCCGGCTGAGAAATAGAAACCCTGAAGATTAACTGAATTTCCGGCATTATATAATTCTATAAACTCAAGGCTGTCGGTTCCTGATTCAGGTGGGTTATACATGATTTCTGTAATTACCAGATTAGCTCCGCTGATACACGATGTGCCAGGTGAAGCAAAGATGGGTTGTCCGATACCGTTAACAGCAATCTGGTTGGCAGATGCTGTCCAGTTTTCGCCCAGAGCATTGTCAAGAGAAGTATTACAGAATGTAAGCGAAGGGCCGCCGTTATTGGGCGTTGTAGGCCACGGTGCAGTCGGAAGGTAATATACACTGTCCTTCACCTGACCAATACCATCCTTCAGAACAATAGGTTCGCCGGCATCATCAAGGAAACCGCTAGTCCATTGTGCGCATGATATTCCGAAAGTGTTTTGCATCGAAATGGCTTCACGGGCAATCAGATAATATGCATTTGGCGCTACAGTGATATCAGGGAAAACATAAGTCACACCTTTCGAGAAATACCAATCTTTAAGGTTTACACCTACAGATCCTTTATTATAAAGTTCGATAAACTCAATCGTATCATTGCCGCCGTCAATCGGGTTATACATGATTTCGGTTATCATTACGTTATCACTCGAAACATAACATCCTGTGCCAGGAGTTGCAAAAATTGTTGCTCCCTGTATAGTCTGGAATGGTTCAGATGATGCGCTCCAGAAAGTAGCAACGCTATTATCCTGGGTAGGATCACAAAATGTTAATGATGAACCGCCGCCATCCGGATTTGTTGGCCATGGTGCGGCATCAAAGTACTTAACTGAGTCAAGTAACTGCCCATATATATGGTAAAGTTTCACTTCGTCAGATGTATTGCCAAGAATGAATTTACCGCTTCCATCATAATTGGGTGTAAATGGAAATAAACCCGCTGTTGCAATTTCAACGGTAAACCTGCTACCGGCATTAACTGTGGAACCTGTAGGCAGTATAATAGGATTTGGTATGCTCGAAGCATCACCATCCAGGATACGATATCCGCTCATATCAACAGTGTTGTTCCCTTTGTTGTATATTTCAATCCATTCTTCGTCATTACTGGGTGAGTTGTACATTATTTCAGTGATAACCAGGTCAGGCAAAGTATAAGGTGCAACAATTGCAAAAGTAAAATTGCTCATGTCAGTTGGATCACCATCAGTTGCATCCGAAATTTTCACTTTATAGTCGGTGGCAATAGTTTGTGAAGCTGGAATATTCCAGGTGAAACTGCCGGTATTTGCAACGGATACCGCCAATACTGACGGATTTGATCCCACGAGCTCAATTTTTACATTTCCGGTAAAATTCGAACTGGTCCAGGTGATGTTATGAGATGAGCCCTGTTGCCAGAATTCATTCCCGTTTGGTGAAGTTACACTTATTAGTGCTGTTGGAGCACTGGATATTATATCCGCCTGGTCCCTGCTTGTAATTAAAGCATTGGTTGTAGAAGTGGAATTTGCTATTCCGATTACATCTTGCAGCCCCGATGGGATAGGAGTGCCGATATAGTTAACATCAAAAAATGTTGTACGGAAACTTCCCGGGGTACCCGGAAGATCTGTTATAACATAGGTGGCTCCATTTGCAAAATTGGTTCCTGCATCAGTAAATGTGCAGGAATTGACGCGTATCAGTTCCGATTCGTAGTTTTCGAAATTGGTATTCAGATTCGCAAGTGTAACAATTTCGGGCGTAATAACATTACCGGTGGAAGTAGCAGCTGCAGGATTCACCGTTGGAACAAATTCCATCATACCGTTTGAGTATTGGAGCAGGCTTCCGGTAATGCCTGTTATGCCGTCGCCAACATTATAGGTTGTGGTGATAACTCCACTGGCATCGTCAATCAGGATAGCAGCAGTAGCATCCTGAATAAATTTCTGGTTCCGGAATGTTTGCTTGAAAGTAAGGATAGCTTGCCCTGTAAGTGTATATTCCTGCCCTGAAACACCTGCACGCAAAGCAGCAATATTTGCTACCGAAGGAGGAGGAGGAATGATACTGAATGTACCACTAAGCCCTGAAGCCGTTTGAGGAATATCTGTAATGCGGATCTTGCAATCTGCACTTAAAGTTTGTCCGGCAGGAATATTCCAGACCCATGTTCCTGTGGCTGCCGGTACTGAAGCATTTAGTGTTGTCCATGCAGGTGTTCCGGCTGAAGCATTGTCAGTGAACTCAATTTTGACATTTGAATTGGTATTGGATGTTACCCAGGTGATGTTATGGGTTGTTCCCTGTTTCCATTGGTTGCCTGCGGTTGGGGAAGTTACTGAAATTACCGGTGATGCACTGCTCGAAACAGTCATCAATAAATTATCAATGCTATACAAACCATCGCTTCCGGTATCATTTATGTCTGACCACCTGATCCACAGGGTTGTACCTGAAGGCCATACCAATCCAATGATGGTTGCATTTATAGGAGTTTGGTTTTCGGGTAAGTTTCCATCTTTGGCTGTGTTGTCCGAGAGTGTAACCAGTTTTTCAACCAGGTCAAATCCGGTAATGGGCGTCCATGTTCCTGTTAACAGATCCGTAGCATTGGTGCTGTATTCAAAGGCACAAACTTCATTAAGTGAAGCATTTGAACTTGATCTCCATTGTTCCATAACCCCTGTCAGGTTAATCTGTGCAATAGTCGATCCTGTGCTGTTTAAAAAACTAGCCCCCATCCGGGGAACTGTCGATCCTGATGCAAGAGTTCCCAAAGCCCGTTCACCTGCCCCGGTAGTACCCACATTATATACAGCTCCTGAGTTGCCTGAACCGTCGCCTGCTACAGGAGCCAGAACTGCACCTATAGTACCTGTACCGGTATATCTTACACCCGTCCAACCGGTTATGTACGTTGTTCCAGTAGCACCCATTCCATCAAAAGATTCGTTATAGGTCAATTGGCCTGATGTGAATGTAAATGCCTGGGCATTTGCTGTTTGACTCCAAGTCAACAGAATGAAGGATACAATGATTAGTAAAAGATTTTTCATAAATTTATTGTTTTGTTAATAAGTTTCAAAGTACAAATATCACACTTTTTTTGCTTGAAATTCACATTGTTAATTAATAAAAGATGAGATTTCGGTTAACTATAGTCAATACAAAAAAAAAGAGGCTGTAATACAATTGTTACAGCCTCTGATACAATGTTGGGTTCAAATTATTTTACTTCTTCAAAGTCAACATCAGTTACTTCCTGGTCGGGTGATTTGGCCTGTTCTGATCCTGGTTGGCCTTGTTGTTCAGCACCGGGTTGCCCTTGCTGTTGAGTGTTTTTATACATTTCTTCGCTTGCAGCCTGCCAAACGTTGTTCAGTTCAGCCATAGCAGTGTCAATGCCAGCAATATCCCGGTTTTTATGCGCCTCGCGAAGTTTATTTAAGGCTTGTTCAATCGGTTCCTTTTTGTCAGCCGGCAACTTTTCACCAAATTCTTTCAGCTGGCGTTCAGTTTGAAAAATCAGTGAATCAGCCTGATTGATCTTGTCAACTTCTTCTTTTGCCTTGCGGTCGGCATCGGCGTTAGCTTCTGCTTCTTCTTTCATACGTTTGATGTCGGCTTCCGAAAGGCCAGAAGATGCTTCGATACGTATCTGCTGCGATTTACCAGTTCCTTTATCTTTAGCTGATACATGAAGAATACCATTGGCATCAATATCAAAAGTTACTTCAACCTGTGGAATACCGCGCTGGGCTGGTGGAATGCCATCGAGGTGGAAACGCCCCAGGCTTTTGTTGCCTTGTGCCATCGGGCGTTCGCCTTGTAGAATATGTATTTCAACCGAAGGCTGGTTATCGCTTGCAGTACTGAATGTTTCTGATTTACGGGTAGGTATGGTAGTGTTCGACTCGATGAGTTTGGTCATAACGCCGCCCAAAGTTTCAATACCTAAAGAAAGAGGAGTTACATCAAGTAACAGAACGTCTTTAACTTCGCCGGTAAGTACACCACCTTGTATGGCTGCACCTATAGCTACAACTTCATCGGGATTTACTCCTTTTGATGGTGCTTTACCAAAGAAATCTTCAACTGCTTTCTGTATTACAGGTACACGGGTCGAGCCACCTACAAGAATCACTTCGTTAATATCAGCAATTGTTAGGCCGGCATCTTTCATCGCATTCCGGCATGGCTCAATGGTAGCACGAACAAGGTCATCAATAAGCTGTTCGAATTTAGCTCTGCTCAAAGTGCGTACCAAATGCTTTGGCATACCATCAACAGGCATAATATAGGGAAGATTTATTTCGGTAGATGATGAGCTTGAAAGTTCTATTTTTGCTTTCTCCGCAGCTTCTTTCAAACGTTGTAAGGCCATAGGATCTTTACGCAGATCAATGCCTTCATCATTTTTAAATTCATCGGCTAACCAATCAATGATCCGGTGATCAAAATCATCACCGCCGAGGTGGGTATTCCCATTTGTTGATTTTACTTCAAATACCCCTTCACCTAGTTCAAGTATCGAAATATCGAAAGTGCCACCGCCAAGATCGTAAACGGCAACCTTAATATCTTTGTGTTTTTTATCCAACCCATATGCCAGGGCAGCAGCTGTTGGCTCGTTGATAATACGTTTAACGATGAGTCCGGCTATTTCGCCCGCTTCCTTTGTGGCCTGGCGCTGCGAATCGCTGAAATAGGCCGGAACAGTAATTACAGCTTCAGTAACAGGCTGCCCAAGGTAATCTTCGGCAGTTTTTTTCATTTTCTGCAGAATGATTGCCGAAATTTCCTGTGGCGTGAAAGTACGGTCATCAATTTTAACACGTGGAGTGTTGTTGTCTCCTTTAACCACCAAATAAGGCATTCGTTTGATTTCCTGGGTAACCCTGTCATAGGTTTCACCCATAAATCGTTTGATTGAAGAAACAGTTTTTGTTGGATTGGTGATAGATTGCCTTTTGGCCGGATCACCAACTTTTCGTTCGCTGTTTTCGGTAAAAGCAACTATCGAAGGAGTGGTGCGTTTCCCTTCACTGTTCGGAATTACTACAGGCTCGTTGCCTTCCATTACAGCAACGCATGAATTTGTAGTTCCAAGATCAATACCAATTATTTTTCCCATTATTGTATGTATTATTATTTCTGTTATTAACTTTTATTAATTTGATATTTAGGTTTATTCAATCATTATGCCACAAATACAATTGTCTGTTCCGAAAAGTTTGATAAGGAGTCTAAATGATTAGATTGGTTATTTTTGGGAAAGTTTAAATATTTATATATCAGGTTTATATATCAATTTTTTATGAAAGGCAAATGTTTATAAAAGCGAATTCTTACTGAATGACAGAAATAAAAGATTTCTGACAAAACGGCAGAAAATTCTGCAGATTCATGCTGTGAAAAAGCAATTGAAAACAGAAGATTTTTGTAAATAACAGTGACGTAATAAAAATAGCCTATGTGCAATATGCGGATAATTACTCTGACGTTCTTATAGAAATTCCGGCAAGAGAAACGAAAATCTTAATTTGGTTTGGCAAACTTAAGGTCTGTTGTGGTAGAAAGATCAAGAATTGTTTCTGCACTCAAGGGCATGGATCGTTGAATCTGGTAACGGCACGAAAACAATCCAAGTCCGTTTATAATATTGCTATAGGCTGGTTTTTCAATTAAAACACCCGTAGAAGGTGCATTGGCCTCGAGGTAAGTATTAAATTCGTCGCCGACTGCCGTAACTTCAAGTATGCAAACGGATGCATGCCGGCTAATAATATCTGCCTCTGCAGCAACATCACTATATGGAACTTTTGAATCACATAATTTATAAAAATCTTCATTTACATAGCTTACATCACTTTCACCGCTCCCGTCTATTTTTTCCGAAATATTATCGGGAAATATCCAATCAATTTTCCGGTAAACCGTATCGCCCAATGTGGTTAATTCTTTAAAATTGAAAGAGACCCGGAACTGGTAGCGTTTGCCATTTACGGCATTTCCCCAAACAAATTTATTGGGCTGAGTGATTGATCGTTTAAAATTAAGTGTTTTAGTAAATTGCGCCGGTTTTGAGATACTGAAATTATGTACAAGTCTGGTTTCTGAGTGTATCTCGTAAGAAGTCTTCAGGTTTGTAATTGAGAGTTTGTAAGTGTTATCCTCATCAAGCTTTGCATTTGAGAAGTAAAATAATTGGTTTGGGGAATAAAAATCGCCGGGCTGTTTATTGTGTAAGGTCACAGTATCGAAAACAATTTCTTTTTTGCTTCCTCCCGGCGTGGTTTCGGTTAAAATTACCTTAATATCGGCTCCAAAACTCGATGAATCGGCAATCTGGGCATAACTAAGGGAATTGCCTTCGCCCAAAAACGCTTTGTTGATTCGCAGGTAATGCACTGAATCATTCTGGTTTAACAATCCATAAACAATTGCTACTTCTTTGTAATCAGCAATTACATCAAAATCAGTTTCACATGATGCAAGGAAACATGGGATAAAGAAAAGGATGAGTAAACGAAATAGTTTTTTCATTTTGTTATACTAATTGTAAGAACCGGATGACAAAAGTAATTATTATTTGCAATATGCGAAATATACCTTACAATCGAATATTGAATGTATTTCTTTGTAGTTTTGTGAACTAAAATTGCATTGTCAGTGATTGAAGACGGGCAAGTAATGCAAGAAAATGCCCGCTTTACATACATAGTGTCAGTAAGAAAACGAGTTAAAAATGAGTTCTGCCCACGCGCACCCAGTGGTCCCCGTAGGGGAAAGTCCTCGCTCACAGAAGATTGAGTTTTGCCTGCCAAACCTGAAGTTAAAGAAAATGAGCATTTTTACGTAAATTGATGAGTTTTCTTAATGACACTACATATTTTATAAAACTAAATTCATGACATCCAAACCAATTGTTGTTGCAAAAGTCACCACGCATGTGCTGCAGGAGATGAAACATAAAGGTGAGAAAATATCAATGCTAACCGGGTATGATTATTCAATGGCTCGTTTGCTCGACAAGGCCGGAATCGACATTATCCTGGTTGGAGATTCAGCTTCAAATGTCATGGCCGGATTCAGCAGCACTTTACCAATTACCCTTGATCATATGATTTATCATGCTGCATCAGTTGTGAGGGGTGTAAGCCGTGCACTTGTAGTGGTTGATATGCCTTTTGGCACCTATCAGGGCAATTGGAAAGAAGCACTTTCGTCGGCCATCCGTATAATGAAGGAATCGGGAGCAGATGCTGTAAAGATGGAAGGTGGTGTCGAAATTATTGATTCAGTCGAGCGTATATTGTCAGCCGGTATTCCTGTTATGGGCCATTTGGGACTAACGCCGCAATCCATCCATAAATTTGGAACTTATGTAGTCCGGGCAACCGAAGAAAAGGAAGCACGAAAGCTTGTTGAAGATTCGAGGTTACTCGAAAAAGCCGGATGCTTTAGTATTGTACTGGAGAAAATCCCGGCAAGGTTAGGTGAAGAAGTGTCCCGCAATGCAAAAATACCGATTATTGGAATTGGTGCAGGCAGGAAAGTCGATGGACAAGTCCTGGTGCTTCACGATATGCTTGGAATTACTATGGAATTTTCACCCAGGTTCCTTCGCAGGTATATGAATCTGAGTGAAGACATTGTATCGGCTGTTCAGAATTATATTGTTGATGTAAAAACACTTGACTTCCCCAATGACAGGGAACAGTACTAATCAGGCAAAACCTGCCCGGAAATTATTGCCCGAAAATATCCTGTTTGAGGATAATCATATAATTATAATTAATAAGTTGCCGTCGCAAATCGTGCAGGGTGACAAGACTGGTGATATCACTCTTGCTGATATTGTAAAAGAGTATATTAAAGATCAATACAAAAAATCAGGCGAGGTCTTTCTTGGTGTAGTGCACAGGCTCGACAGGCCGGTAAGTGGAGCTGTTATTTTTGCACGTACCAGCAAAGCACTTACCCGTCTTAATGCACTGATCAAAAACAGGGAAATAAAAAAAACGTACTGGGCGGTAGTAAAAAACAAACCACCCAGGGAGAATGATACTCTCGTTGATTTCCTTCGCCGCGATGAAGCACGGAATAAATCATTCATTACTGGTGAACATTCGAAAAACGCACAAAGAGCTTCTCTCACTTATACCTTAATAGGTAGCAGTGATAATTATTATCTGTTAGAGATTGACCTCCTAACCGGACGTCATCACCAGATCAGGGCGCAACTTGCCGGAATAGACTGTCCCATTAAGGGAGATTTGAAATATGGTTATCCCCGTTCCAACCCAGATGGATCTATTCACTTACATGCCAGAAAACTCAGTTTTATTCATCCTGTAACGCTAAAACAGCTAATTATTCTTGCAAAAGCACCAAATGATCCGGTTTGGGATTTTTTTACTAACAATTTTGATAGGTATTAACAATTTTTACATTTATTTCTATCAGATATTTGACCAGATTCTTATAATTGAGTGTAATATTTTCAAAAACGTTCAACTAAAGGTGCTTTTTTTTCATTATGGGACATATTTAATGGTTATCTATCTCTGAGTATATTGTATATGTTTGATAATCAGTATTTAAAAAAAACAGGCATATTGTTTGTTAAATACTTTTAGTGATTATATTAAATTATTTTCATCTCTCTTCTCCTCTGCTTGTATTACTCCATCTTGCTTTTTATTAATACGTTTTACACAAGTTGTATGCCGGTTGTCAATTTCAAATCAGGTTTTCTTTTAAAGGTGATGTTCACACTCATTGTTGTGACATTGTACTTTATGCCTGGTACTTTCGGCAGGAGTGGCTTAAAGTTATATTCAGCCGGCAACAACTCAGCCTGGAATTCTCCGGATTCCTGGTCATTATCTGCCAATGGAGTTCCTGCTGGCTTAGTTCCCCAGTTTAATGATACCGTTATTATTGATTGCATAATAATTCAGAATGTGAATTTCACTTTTTCTGATTTTGGACGTTTAGAGATTAAGAGTTCAGGTTTATTGCGGGGTGATAATTTTGACTTAAATTTTTCAGGTAGCTCCAGTTTAAGTTGCCTTGGTGAGTTAAAAACCGGGAATTTGATCTTTACTCAAAATGCAGCATTTGAAATTCATACAAAAGGGTTTGTTAAAGTTACAAACTCAAATACAATTTATTCCTCAGGCATTAATATAATTTCAGGAAAACTTTTGGTTTCAGGAGTTTTTTCGGTTGGGTTAAATACTGCTATTGCAGGTTCAGGAACTATAGATGCATCTAACTTTGATGGAAATGGTTCGGCCTTCGGGATTACCCCGGTTTCCGCCATTCCTGATGGTGCATTAATTTCAGAGAATAATTGGTTAGGATCCCTGAACAATAACTGGAATGAACCAATGAACTGGTCGAACGGATTGGTTCCAATTGAAAATGCAAATATCTCAATTTTGCCATCTTCAAATGTTCCTCAATATACCGGTAAAGATATTTATGGTAATTTATATGTTAATTCTCAAGCTGTACTGGTGGTGTTGCCATCAGCAGTTATTGAAATTGGTGGCACCCTTTCTGTAAACGAAACCGGTAAACTTATCCTTAAGAATACTTCAACCGAAAAATCATCCCTTATTTTGAGCGGTGAAGTTAGTGGCAAAATTCAGTCAGAATATCCGGTGATCGCAGGCCAGAATAGCCTGGTATCGTCACCTGTTGATTTGGCTATGTCAGGAACATTTTTAAGCATGTATCTTAGGGAGTATGATGAATCTTCTTCGCAGTGGGGTAATTACATAGTTCCAACAGAGGATCCTTTACAGGTGATGCGTGGGTACGAAGTTTATTCGCTATTCAGTGAAACCAGAATTTTCGACGGAACCCCAAACCTGGATTCCAGGACATTTAATATCTCTAACTCCGGAAACGGGCTCAACCTCACCGGAAATCCATTCACTTCATATATCGACTGGGAAAGCAACGATAACAATTGCTGGGAACGTAGCACAGTAGCATCAGCTATTTATTACCCCGATCCTTCAGGCTCAGGTAATTTCTCAGTATATCTGCCGGGTGGTGACGAAGCAGTTACGCTTAACAATGGGAGCCGTTATATTTCACCTATGCAGGGTTTCTTTGTTAAAGCCAGTCAACAGGGAGCACTTACTGTAACAGAAAATTCACAAGTCCGCAATTTTAATGATTCACCAGTTGCATTAAAAAATAATTCGATTAAATTCAAACTGAAAGATAGTGATGGACTTAGCGATGAAGCGTTATTCCGTGTAATTTCAAATTCTTCTTCCCAGTTTGATAATGAATACGATGCTCTTAAATTGATTGGTCTTATTTCTTCCCCATCAATTTATTTGGAAGCGGATGATAATGTTAATTATGCTGTCAATACAATTCCTTCCATTAATTCATCTCTTGATATTCCTTTAAATATAGTATGTCCCGATGGTGGTACCTTCACAATTTCAACCACAGGGTCATTTAATTTTGAATATCGCTATCCGGTTATATTAGAGGATAAAGAACTTGAGAAATTCATCGATCTTAGGGCTGATTCAGTATATACTTTCTATCATTCGCCTGAAATGAGCTCTAAACGATTCGAAATTCACTTTAATTCACCGGACGGTATTGATAATCAGGATGAAATAAATACTGACATTATTGTGATAAACGGAGAAGTGAGGATAAAAGGAAACAATAATAATGTGTATACCGCTAACTTATTTTCAATTGACGGTAAGCTTATTAATAGTACCAAAGGAATTCTTTCTGAAGGCATTAATCTCGCAGCAGCTAACCAAACTTGTGGGATTTATCTTTTACAATTATTTGATGGTAAACATACAATGAATAAAAAAATATATTTAAAATAACTTGTCAGCTACTAAAATTTCAAAAAGAAAAAATAATGAGAAATTACAATAATATAGACCTGATGAGAAAACTGAATATCTTGCTCGCCGAGGATGATGAAATGATTGAAAAAATAACAACATTTTATCTTAGACGCAACGGTCATGAAGTAGATGTTGCAAAAAACGGAAATGAAGCTGTCAGCAGGTTCAAAGTTAAAGAGTATGATCTTATACTTATGGATATTCAGATGCCTGAAATGGATGGCCTTCAGGCTGTAAAGGAAATCAGAAAACTGGAGTTGGAATATCTCAAGAAAGGCCACACAACCATTATTGCTATCACAACAAATCCTGATAAGGCAGAATGCTTAAGAGCGGGGGTTGACGGATATGCACAAAAACCTTTTAGCTTCGAAGAATTAAGTACACTATTTCGTGATTACAATTTAGTTTAGTTTTCATCTTTAGTTTTTCATCTTATTTTTTATAAGCGGGGGTAAGTAATTGCTCCCGCTTCATTTTTTAATTTTGTGCCAGAAATATTCGCCGAAATGAAATTTAAACATCGCTTCCGACCTTTTGGATTTATTGTGTTAATTTTATTTCCGGCTATTCTTTTCGGGCAATATTTTAACCTTGGGCAGGATCCCGCTTCACTTAAATGGAGACAAATAGAAACAGATCATTTCCGTTTGATCTACCCGGAAAACTTTGAGCATAAAGCACAAAAAATGATGCCTGCCCTTAATTTCGCCAATGCAAATGCGACCAAAACTCTCGCTTATGCGCCAAAACAAGTGCCTTTCGTAATACATAACTACAATACTATCTCCAATGCCGTTACTGCCTGGGCTCCCAAACGGGTGGAAATATTTACTACTCCTCCACAGGATACATATGCTCAGGATTGGTTAAATCAATTGGTTCTTCACGAGTATAGGCATGTGGTTCAGATTGACAGAACAAACCAGGGATTCACAAAAGTATTGTCGTGGTTTACCGGTGAACAAGCTGCCACTATGATTAACGGATTGTTTGTTCCTTCATGGTTTATGGAAGGTGACGCCGTATGCACCGAAACGGCACTCAGCCGATCGGGAAGAGGGCGAATGCCTGCTTTTGAAATGCTGCTAAAAGCACAGGTTTCACAAAAAGGAGCATTTTCATACGATAAAGCAGCTTTAGGATCGTATAATACTTTCGTGCCAAATCAATATGTTCTTGGTTATTCGATGGTTGCTAACGTACGAAGGAAATATGGATACCAGGCCTGGATTAATGCACTCGATGAAGTGGCGCGAAAACCATATATAATTACTCCTTTTAACAGGGGATTAAAGAAATCAACAGGCTACGGGAAAGAGGATTTATACCGGATGACAATGTTCGATATGGATAGCCTCTGGAAATACCAGGATGCCTATACAATAAAAACTGACTTTGACCAGCTCACAATCGGTAACAGTAGAAAATACGAAAACTATAAGCTCCCGTTTTACCTTAACGACACATTGGTGGTAACCCAGTATTCCAGTCAGGATGATATTACCAGGTTTGAGCTGACAGGTCCTGGTGAGTACAGGCAATTAATTACAACTCCTGGATTTTTATCTTCCGAAATCTATTCAGTTGTTCATATCGGGTTTTCAAATGATATTTCGTTCAGAGAGAATAGGACTGAAGCAACACCTGATCTTTTACTTGCCTGGACTGAAACAATAAATGATCTCCGCTGGGGGGAAAGGAATTATTCGGTAATCAGAGTGTACGACAGCAGAACGGGAAACACACGTGAAATATCGAAGAAAAGCCGGTATTTTGCACCTGCTTTTTCGCCTGACGGGCGCTTGCTTGCGGTGGTTACTGTTGATCCGGAAAGTCATAGTTCAATGGTATTGATCGATGTTGAAACAGGGAAGGAAACGGATACAATTATTTCATCTGATGCTGATTTCTATATGACTCCTTCCTGGTCGGAGGATGGAAAGAAGCTCGTTTTTACAAAACTGGACGACGCAGGAAAGAGCATCATTTTTTATGATTTTGAAAAGAGGAATTTTACAACTCTGCTGCAACCGACTTTTATTGAAATATCCGGCCCTGTTTTCGCAAATAATTGTGTCCTCTTTACCGGATCTTTTTCGGGAATTGAAAATATTTATGCTGTTCAAATAAGTAATAAGGCAATATTCCAGGTTACTTCGGCCAGGTTTGGAGCTTGCAATGCAGATTTAAGCCCTAATGGGAGTAAGATAGTTTACTCCGATTATTCGTCCGGTGGGTATAGTTTGGCACAAATATCGTTTAATCCTGAATCCTGGAAAAAGTTGAATGAAATAAGGGATTTTTCGCCATCGCTCTATAAATATATAGTTACCGAAGAGACAGGTATTCTGGAGAATTCACCAGATACAAATGCTGTCTTTCATTCAAAACCATACAGGAAGAATGCACATATTTTCAATTTTCATAGCTGGGCTCCGGCTTATATCAATTATATGTCGGGCGAAAACGGTGCAGGAATTTCTTTTATGTCGCAAAACGACCTGAGTACAGCAACAGCCGTGGTTGGGTACAAGTATGATATGGCTGAAAACACCGGGAAAGTAACCCTCGATTTCAGCTGGCAGGCCTGGTATCCTATGATTGACATCAGTACATCGTATGGCGCACGCACGGGTTACACAGATTCAGCGCAACGGTACAATTTTAATGAAACCATACTCAGTGGAGGTGTCACTTTGCCTTTAATTTTTACAGGAGGAAAATACTACAAAGGGATTCGTTTACAGTATTATACATCGTTTTATAATATTACAGATAATACATCACCACTCGAAGATAAACTAACCGGAACAATATACTCTCTGGATTACAACCTGTATGCATATAGATACATAAAGCAATCGTATAAAGACCTTTACCCTCGCTGGGGGCAATCTGTTACCCTTGCTTTCAGTCATTCTCCATTCGGGGAGAATGATTATGGGAATATCGCTTCTGCCTTAACGCGCCTGTATTTTCCAGGTGTGCTGCAGCATCATGGAATCAGGCTTGATTTTAACTGGCAGCATAAACTCCCGGGTACATATTCATACAGCAACCGCATAAATCTTCCCCGAGGTTATACATATATTGATGCGCAAACATTGACCTGCTTTGCTCTGAATTACAAATTTCCATTTGCATATCCTGATTTTTCGTTAGGACCGTTGGCGTATTTTAAGCGTTTAAAGGCCAATCTGTTTTATGATGGTGGTATTGCTGCTACTCACGGTGAAAATCAGCAACTTCAGTCAACTGGTGTCGAAATTACATCGGATCTTCATTTGCTTCGATTTATTTTCCCGATTGATCTTGGATTCAGATTCGGTTACCTGCCCGATAAAAAGCATTACTTTGTTAATCTGCTTTTTTCTGTAAATTTGTCCAATTAATTTAACTTTTTACTGATGGGATTTCTCCTCAAATTACTTGTTTCTTCTCTCGCTGTTTTCTTCGGAGCCTATATTCTTAATGGCGTTTACCTCGATGGTTTTCCAACAGCTATACTGGTAGCTTTGCTTATGGGTTTCCTGAATGCTTTCCTCAGGCCAATACTTATCATACTTACAATTCCGATTACCCTTATTACTTTTGGCCTTTTCCTGCTGGTAATAAATGCCGTAATTATATTGCTGGCCGATTATGCCCTTTCGGGTTTCACCGTTGACAGCTTCTTTACGGCTGTTTTGTTTTCGATCATAGTTTCATTTATCACATGGCTGCTCGAGGCGATAGCCAATCCTAAATCCGGAAAAAGATCAAACGAGCAAGTGTAATTTTGGAACAGTAACAATCCCTAACCCCAAAAATTAAATCCCTTCTATAAATGCAACACCGTTTTATAACCGATCAGAAAGAAATTGATGAAATAATCAATAAATGCGAAGTGTGTTATGTAAGCATGGTCGACGAAAATAACCTTCCTTATGTACTTCCTTTTAATTTTGGATATGGTGACGGAGTAATATTCCTTCACTCTTCACAGAAAGGGCTAAAAATAGATATACTCAGAAGAAATCCATCGGTTTGTATTGCCTTCAGCACCGATCACCAACTTCGTTATCAAAGCGAACAGATGGCTTGTAGTTACAGCATGAAATACCGGAGTGTACTGGCTTTTGGCAAGGTCGAATTTATTGATGAAATGGCCCAGAAAATTGAATTTCTTAATACAGTGATGGCGCATTATACTGATCGTGAATTTACATATAGCCCGCCCTCTTTACGCGAAGTATGCACTTATAAGGTTAAAGTTGAAAAATTTACTGCCAAGATTTATGGTTATTAAACCTGTGCCGGCAGGTACCTGATTCTTAATTTGTTGTGCGCGTAAGCAACTCCGGTTCCAATAAATGCTCCCATTAATGCGCCTGCCAGAATATCGCCCGGATAATGGACTCCAAGGTAAATACGGCTGTATGCGGTGAGACTTGCATACAGAAGTGCGGTTATAGCTAAATATTTATTTTTCCACATTGTAGCAGATAGTGCAAAAAATGCCAGTGCAAACGAATTGGATGCATGTGCCGAATAAAATCCATACGTTCCGCCTTTATATCCGTTTAGGGTGTGAATTAATCCTTCGAGGTGGGGTTCGTGCGTAGGCCGGAATCGCAGTACGCTCTCTTTAAACAGGTTGCATATCTGATCGGAAGCAAATATCATTACCAATATTGCTACCAGCACGGTCCAATATTGTTTAGGATAACGTTTGTATAATAACCATAATACCAAAACATAAAATGGTCCCCAGAAAAGCTTGTTACTGAAAAGCCACATCAGTGGATCGAGAAAGGTATTATGCTGTGCATTCAGAAACAGAAAAAAGTTTTCGTCAAATGTTCTGAATACATCAAGCATTATTCAATAATTTCTAAAAGTTAAAAATTTCAGGCACACCGGAAACTTGTCGGTAAAATTATTTCTTTCAGTTGCTCAATAGTTACTACCGATCCGCTTACAATATCGTCATTAAAAATGGTGCTGAGTATTATTTGTGCAATATCATCAGGATTAGTAAGCTTTCCTTCCTCATGCAGCCGGATAAACTTATCTCGTTCAGGAAAAAGATTTACATCAGTTGTACGGATCAGTTCCTGCATGCCGGTTTCAATGATTCCGGGAGTAAGAGCAAAAATCTTGACCGGATGAAGTTCTGTGCTTTGCTCAAGTCCTGCAACTTGTGTGAGCATATCAAGGCCGGCTTTTGAACTACAATAAACACTCCATCCGCTGTAGGCTATAAATGAAGCTCCCGAAGAAATATTTAAAATTACTTTTTTCTCAGCAAAACCCTCGGTTTTAGTAAGAAAAACTGAACTCAGTATCATCGGTGTAAGTAAATTCAAATGAAGGTGATTTTCTGCAAGAGCAAAATCAATTGATTTGACGGGTGCAACAGGTTCGAGCATTCCGGCATTATTTATTAATACGATCCTGTCATATTGCGATAATTGTATTTTACTGAAAACCTCATTAATAAATAATTCTGCATTTTTACTTGAACTGAGATCGACTTCGTGATAAAATAATGGCACATTTAACGAGGAGGCAAGTTCAACCAGGTCTTCATTCAAAGTTCTGGATGCTGCAAATATGGTATTGCCTGGTTCAATAAGTTTGCGGGTAAGTGCCTCGCCGATACCTCGTGATGCTCCGGTTATAATGTAGTAATTCATTTTTGATACGTTTTTTGTAGTGCGTGTAATGTCAGGTTTTCTAAATACAACCCTGCAAATATACAAACAACTGAACATTCTATATGTTTTTTATGTTCATTATCGAAACCTCTGCGGATATGGCATGGCAGGTGTCATCAACATTATTTTCGGAGTAATTTTAATTAGAAATTCTATATGAATAACGCAGTTTTTATTTTTGACTATCCTGCCAATGAAGTGGTCAGGACTTACTCTCCAGGTTCGCGCGACCGCAAAGATCTTCAGGCTGAACTCGACCGTCTTAGTTCTGGTCAACTGGAAATCCCACTTATCATCGGTGGTAAAGAAGTTTACACGGGGAATATTGATACGGTTGTAATGCCACATGATCATGGACATGTGTTAGCCCGCTACCACAAAGCTGGTGAAAAGGAAGTGAAAATGGCGATTGATGCCGCCTTGAAAGCGCATCGCGAGTGGGAGTCGTTTTCCTGGTTCGAAAGAGCTTCGGTTACTTTGAAAGCGGCTGAACTTATATCGAAAAAATACAGGATGCTCATTAATGCCGCTACCATGCTCGGGCAGGGAAAAAGTGCATACCAGGCAGAAATTGATGCCGCCTGCGAAACCATTGACTTCCTCCGCTTTAATGCGCATTATATTTCCGATATATACAACGAGCAGCCTCACAGTGATCCTGGGATTATCAACAGGCTTGAGTACAGACCTCTTGAGGGTTTTGTTTTTGCTGTTACTCCTTTCAACTTTACGGCTATTGCTTCTAACCTGAATATGGCACCAGTACTGATGGGAAATTCCACAATTTGGAAACCCGCCACTACTTCAATATTATCCAACTATTTCCTGATGCAGGTTTTTAAGGAAGCTGGTTTACCCGATGGCGTAATCAATTTTATTCCGGGTCAAGGTTCATCGGTTGGCAACCAGGTGATTGCAGATAAATATTTTGCAGGATTGCATTTTACGGGCAGCAACGGAACCTTCAATAAATTATGGCAAAGCACATCTGCCAATCTGGCAAACTACCGTTCGTATCCCCGTATTGTTGGCGAAACCGGAGGAAAAGATTTCGTGTTGGTGCATCCCAGTGCAGGTATCGATGAAGTATCAACAGCACTGGTGCGTGGTGCATTCGAATACCAGGGACAAAAATGTTCAGCAGCATCACGTGCTTATATACCGGAAAGTTTGTGGCCAGCAGTAAAAAAACGGGTAGGAGAGATGCTTGCCGAAATTAAAGTGGGTGATGTCCGCGATTTCAGCAATTTTATGAATGCCGTTATTGATGAAAAATCATTTGATAATATTACAAATTACATAAGCAAAGCTAAAAATACAAATGATGCGGAAATCGTCTTTGGAGGAACCGGAGACAAATCGAAAGGATATTTTGTGCAACCAACCATAATACAGGCGCATGACCCGCATTTTGTTACCATGACGGAGGAAATATTTGGGCCAGTACTTTCGGTTTTTGTATATAAGGATAAAGATTTTGATGAAACCGTTCGTCTTGTCGATGAAACCTCTCCATATGGACTAACGGGTTGTGTTTTTGCTCAGGATAGGGGAGTGCTAATAAAAGTTGCTGATGAACTGAAATATGCTGCCGGTAATTTTTATTTCAATGATAAGCCAACCGGCGCAGTTGTTGGGCAGCAGCCATTTGGCGGTTCACGGCAGAGCGGTACCAACGATAAAGCAGGAAGCCATCTTAACCTTCTGCGTTGGATTAGTCCGCGTACAATAAAGGAAACACTTATTCCGCCGACTGATTATCGTTATCCGTTTATGAAAGAGGATAAATGCCACTAGTATTGAAGTATCTTTGCCGGCTTAGTCCGGCATTTTTTTTATTGAATGCTATCTCCATAATCATACCTCTGTTTTATGACACAACATCGTAACGGTAAAATACTGGCATTGCTTTTTACCGGTGTTTTGATGGGAGCCCTCGATATTTCGATTGTAGGCCCCGCCATACCCGCTATTGAACAAACCATTAAAGTTGATCATCGCTCGCTAAGCTGGATTTTTAGTATTTACGTTCTGTTCAATCTGGTTGGGGTTTCTCTGCTTGCAAAACTATCTGACCTTTACGGACGACGCAATATTTACATCTTCTCGGTTGCGGTTTTTGCACTTGGTTCGGCCGTTGTTGCCATGTCCGACAATATTACTTTTCTGCTAATAGGGCGTGCCATTCAAGGATTTGGTTCCAGTGGTATTTTTCCTGTAGCCTCAGCTGTGATTGGCGATATTTTTCCGCCGGAAAAGCGTGGGCGTACACTCGGAATGATAGGTGCGGTGTTTGGAATTGCTTTTATAATCGGGCCGGTTATAGCCGGCGTTCTATTGTTATGGTTCGATTGGAATGCTTTGTTTCTGGTTAATCTTCCTATTGCTGCCGTTGTGATTTTTTATTCATGGCGGTTGCTTCCTTCGCAAAAAAGTTTACTTAAAACACATTTCGACTGGATGGGTATGATTCTTATTGCAGTTCTGGTTTCATCTTTCGCTTATGGTATCAATAATATCGAAGCTGCTGAAGGCTTTAGAGGAATCTTTTCCATTGAGGTTTATCCTTTTTTATTGATAACAATGATAACCTTGCCGCTCTTTATTTATATTGAAAAGCGCTCGCCTTCGCCAGTGGTTAAAATTCAGCTGTTTGATGTAAAGCAAATCCGCATAGTTGGGATTGTAGCTTTCGGAACAGGAATTATTCAGGCTGTCACTATTTTTGTTCCTGAGCTGGCTGTTAATGTTTTTGGTGTTTCCACATCCG
>JBBQUX010000019.1:0-38228 GCA_038212135.1 Bacteroidales bacterium
TGAGCAAGCTGGTGGCGATACTCTCCACTACGCCCATCACAATTACGCTTGATTTCCCTGCTGATGGTGCTTTTGTCTTTCCCTATCGTTTCGGCTATTTGCTTCTGTTTGTGGCCACTGCTTCTCATTACGGAAATAGTATATCTTTGTTCTACGGTTAATTGTTTCATTTGCAACTTTTTTTTGACGAGACAGGAAGCAAATTTAAACTTTATCCATCAGGGCAAAGAGAGAAGGAGGACTTCTCTTTCTCCTTTGTCTTGTAAAATTTAATCTTTATCTCTTCTCGAAAAGTTGCATTTATCACTTGAACTTAGGTTATCGAATTATCACATTGTCGAATTATCGAATTATCGAATTATCAAATTATCACATTATCACATTATCGAATTATCACATTGTCGAATTATCACATTATCCTTAAATCTCCAACCCCAAAATTCTACTTTCTCCCATGCAACCCACATTCCTTACTTTCGGGCAATTCCCACCACCATCTACCGGCGCGCAGGTCTTCACCTTTTTCTATTGCACGTGTGCATGGCTGGCAACCGATGCTTGGAAATCCTTTGTCGTGGAGTTTGTTGTATGGAATTGAATTCGACTTGATAAAATCCCAAACCTGTTCTTCGCTCCAATCGAGCAGAGGGTTTATTTTTAGAAGGCTATTTCCTGAATCCCATTCAACAATTTTCAGATCGGTGCGGGTTACTGATTGCTCGCTGCGCAATCCGGTAATCCATGCATCCATTCCCTGCAATGCTTTGCGGAGTGGGACTATTTTTCGAACATGGCAACACAACTTCCGGTTTTCGATGCTTTCGTAAAAGAGATTTATTCCTTTATTGTTCACCATTTCTTCTACCTGGGAAGTCTCAGGATAGTATGATTTAATTGCCATCCCGTAGCGGTTTATGGTCCGGTGAAGCAGGTCATACGTCTCGGGGAATACGCGTCCGGTATCAAGAGTGAAAATAGAAGCGGATTTATCGATTTTCGAAAGCATGTAAGTCAGAACCTGGTCTTCAGCACCAAGGCTTGTGGCAAAAGATATTTTTCTTCCGAATAGCTCAAGTGCTTTCTCAAGGATTTCGTGAGCGGAGAGCCCGTTCCATAGTTCATTTAGTTTATCAATGTTGTATGCTGGATTCATGTTTTATAATTCTATTTGGTTCAGTTTAAAAGATTGATCAGGAACAACACCTTTTTCGGAGTTCATAACCGTACAACATTCAATATCGGCATCATGTCCGAAGAAAAGGATATATTGATTTTCAACAGCTTCATTCAAAAATATCTCCTTTTCCGAAAGGCTGATCAATGGCTCAATATCTACCGAAGGGATGAAAGGCACAGGAATATGGGATTGACCCGGAAGTAAATCGCCCATATAGACAACAGTTTGCTTTGGGGTATGCATACAGGGAATTAGTTGTCCGCGGGTATGTCCATTAAAAACTTTGAGTGTGATTTGATCAAAGGGCTGGTCTCCATCTTCGAGCAAATGCAAACGGCCGCCGTATGACAAGGGCAAAAGATTATCTTTGAAAAAAGCAGCGCCTTCGCGTTTGTTAGGGTTTATAGCCCAGTCCCAGTGAGCTCTCGATACCCAGTAATCGGCATTTTCGAAAACACATTCAACTTCACCATTCTCATTTATTCGCGTAGCTGCGCCAACATGGTCATCGTGCAGGTGGGTAAATATCACATCTGTGATATCATTGGCTGAGAACCCGGCTTCTTTCAACGAATTTAATATACTGATTCCCGGTTCGCGATAACGAACGGCATAATATTTTTCAGTTCGTTTATCACCCAGCCCAACGTCAACCAATATCCTTTTATCATTATGAGTGATCAGCAGACAGCGGGTTGTAATTTTAATCATGTTATTCTCATCCGCCTCATGCTTTCGCGACCAGATTGATTTTGGAACCACGCCGAAAGCTACGCCTCCATCCATTTTCCAGTTATCGGCAATTAAGGGAATAAGCTTCATCCTGAATTCTTTAATTCTCAGCAAAGGTAATGTTTTTGAAATTTTTATCCAAATAGTGCGTAAAAGAAAACGAGTCTAAAATGAGTTTTGCCCACGCTCACCCCTTGATCCCCGTAAGGGAAAGTCCTCGCGCACAGAAGATTGAGTTTTGTCTGCCAAACCTAAAATTAAAGGAAAATGAACATTTTGTGTAAAATGATGAGTTTTCTTAGTGACACTAAATAATTGGCTCAAGGTAATGGAATCAGGCAATCTGTTTTTTCTTCGCACTGGTTTAATTATATACAGGTTTCTGTTTTACCTTCGCACAATCGATTAAACACATCTAAGTATGAATGAGAAAAGGGTTCACTTTATAGCAATAGGAGGGAGTGCAATGCATAATCTTGCCATTGCATTGCATCGCAAGGGATATACTGTTAGCGGATCGGATGATGAAATTTTTGATCCTGCACGCACACGACTCGAGTCGTATGGTTTATTGCCTGAGAAATTTGGCTGGTTTCCGGAAAAACTGGATCAAAACATTGGTTCAATAATTCTTGGGATGCATGCCCGTGGCGATAATCCCGAACTGGCAAGAGCAAAGGAACTCGGATTAAAGATCTATTCCTACCCTGAATTCCTTTACGAACAAAGCAAGGACAAATTGCGTGTTGTAATAGGCGGAAGCCATGGTAAAACCACTATTACAGCCATGATACTGCATGTATTACAACATTTCGGCATTGATTGCGATTATATGGTAGGTGCCAAACTCGAAGGATTCGATGTAATGGTGCGGCTGACAAAAGAAGCCAAAGTGATGGTTTTCGAAGGGGATGAATATCTGACTTCAGCACTTGACCTTCGTCCGAAATTTCATTTGTACAAACCTGATATTGCTTTGGTTAGCGGAATAGCCTGGGATCATATGAATGTATTTCCGACGTTTGAAAATTACATCAGCCAGTTTCGTATCTTCATGGAAATGATTCCTGATTCCGGTTCTTTGATTTATTGTAATGAAGATACTGAAGTACAGAAAGTTGCACGGGTAGTCCATGGAAAGATGAAAAAACTTCCATATGGAATTCCGGAACATTCAGTAATTGATGGTAAAACTATCCTTTCTTCACCCGAAGGCAATTTCCCTCTAAAGGTTTTCGGTAATCACAACCTGATGAATATGGAAGGGGCACGATTGGTTTGTAACCAGTTAAATATCAGTAATACATATTTTTACCAGGCAATCAGCAGTTTCAAAGGTGCATCGAACCGCCTGGAACTCATTGCTGAAAAACCTGGTTTTACCGCCTACCGCGATTTTGCACATGCCCCTTCAAAATTAAAAGCCACGATAGGAGCCGTGAAAGAACAATTTCCTGACAGGAAACTGGTTGCCTGTTTTGAGTTACATACATATAGCAGCCTGAATAAGGATTTTCTGCATCAGTATGCCGGTAGCATGGAAAAAGCGGATATTGCTGTTGTTTATTTTTCGCCTCATGCGCTGGAACTGAAAAAGCTGCCCATGCTATTGCCTGAAGATATTAAACAGGCATTCGGGAAATCAGGAATGCTGGTATTTTCGGATACGGCTCATTTTCAGCAATTTTTACTTGGCCAGAACTGGGCTAATGCAAACCTGTTACTTATGAGTTCAGGAAACTTCGATGGATTGCAGGTAAAGGATTTTGCTGAGAACTTGATTGTTTAGATGTAAATAAAATAAAAATTCAGTAATTTCCTGGCATCAATCCTACCAATCCCTCCCAATCCTCTTCAATCCCCTTAATATTTATTTTTATCGTTTTTCAACTCCCACATCCCCAGCATACTCACACAAGTGCTGTCGGGGGTGGCAATTTTAGTGCTGAACCTGAGCGTACGTGTATCTTCGGGCCAAAAGATGACCGGCATTTTATCTCCGCCGAATTCTCCGTTGCTTTGCAGAAAACTTTCGCTGTCATCATTCACTCCCGAAAGGCTGAACATATAAGGCCCTTTCCCCTGGTACCGGTAGAAACTGATTTTAGATAAATCATCAAATTCCAGTATGACTTCTCCGCAAAGCTTTCCATTTTCTTCGAAGAGCCGTTTCTTGAACTTTTTTGCTTTCGGGAAGTCCCTTTCCAGTTTTTCCCCATTCAGCCATAAATCCATCATTTCGTCATAATCAGCTGTTAATTCACCAGTTGAATCAATCATGCTGCTAAAAATATTCACATATTTAATAGTGAGCCGGCCGGAGTTTTCGCCGGTAAGTTGGATTGTGTACTCCTTTCGCTCACAGGTAAGGCAACCTGCTATGCTTAACGGAATTATTAACACAATTACCAAACGAAATATTTTTTGCAAGCCAGGCATATGGTCAGATAGTGGTTTAGGAACAAAAGTATAAAAATTTGTACGACCTCAATTAGTAATTCTTCGTTTAACCAATTATTCTATGTCAAGGATTCACTTCACTTAATGCCACACTAACAAATCACTATCTTTGCCTCGTTTGATAAAAGATGACTGAAATCCTGAACCAGCTTTACGCCAATATCACTGACACTTCATGGCTCGAAGTGGTTGCTGTAATTTTCGGAATTTTAAGTGTATGGTTTGCCCGAAAGGAAAATATATGGGTTTATCCTACAGGAATCATTAATGTTCTGATCTATGTTTACCTGTGCTTTTTTGCCGGACTTTACGCCGATATGGGAATTAACGCTTTTTATTTTGTAATGAGCGTATTCGGATGGTACAACTGGTCGAGGCGCGATGAAAGTATGCATCATGTGCCAATCAGCAGTTTGTCAATAAAAGGCTGGACATTCTACATTCTTCTGATTGCAGTTTCATTTGGAGTAATATTTTATGTTTTGAAAATTTTTACTGACAGTACAGTGCCTTTGTACGATTCATTTACAACAGCTTTGTTTATAGTCGGAATGTGGCTTATGGCTGTAAAAAAGATCGAGAACTGGCTTTTGTGGATCGCAGGTGATTTATTGGTAATTCCTCTTTTTGCCATGAAGGGATTAGTCTTTACGAGTATTCAGTATATCGTATTCCTGGTATTGGCTATCCTGGGCTATATCGAGTGGCGGAGGCGGTTACTTCAAAAGGAGGAATCATGATACGTATTTCTGTAACGGGGCCTGAATCAACCGGCAAATCATGGTTAGCACAGCGATTGGCTGAAAATTATAATACAAAATGGGTACCGGAGTTTGCACGAAAATACCTGCAAGAAATAAACAGACCATACAACTTTGACGATATTTTAGTTATCGCTCAAAAACAGTTTGAACAGGAAAATTTGTACTCCGGAAACACCGGGCTGCTGTTCTGCGATACCGATTTTTGTGTAACAAGTATCTGGTGTAAAGTTAAATACGGGAAATGTCATCCGTGGATAACTGCCCAACTCGAGAAGGATAATTACAATCTTTATTTACTTTGTGATATTGATCTGCCATGGCAGTATGATCCGCTACGCGAACATCCTGAAATGCGGAAAGAGTTATTCGGAATGTATCAGGATTTATTGGAGAAACATCAGTTCAACTACCGGATTGTCGGGGGAAACGGTGAGGATCGGCTACAAAACGCCATCAACTTTGTGGATGAGCACAAGCTTTTGATGAAATAATAAAATCAGATTCCTGTCAGAACTTGCTCATTCTATTTTAATTGCAGGTTGTTCGTTTTTAATCTGTTCTCTGGGAACTATATCGTTAAAATCGAATTTGAAAGCCTTCATGAAATCAGTAAATGCTTTGGTTTTATAGGATCCGCTCACCACATAATTCGACAATATGTATAAAGCTTCCGGGCTGAGGTACAGATTTTCGGTAAGAATCAATTTGTTCGATTTATCGAAATAGAAAATGGACGGGAACTGCATCTGGTCTTTCATAAAAGTTTTTGCCAGATCGTTGTAATTTCCTGGTTCATGCCTATTTACATACTGTTTGTCCCAGGTAAGCGTATCGGATGTCTGTGCATCAATTCGTACACAATAAAAATGATCATTCAGGTATCCGGCAACCTTATTATGGCTGAATGCGTTTACAAGCATAACTGAAGATGCCGCGCTGCTTTTGGCGTAAAACGTAAGGAAAATTCCTTTTGGATTCTCCTTGTTAAGTTTCAGTGCTTCATTTAATGGTATCCAGTTAACGACCATCGGAATTCTGTTAACCTGCTTTTCGGGTGGAAAAGTCCTGAAATAAGCTGGTGCCCATGTTTCATATTTCGATGTTTTCTGAACATTCTCCGAAACATAAACCAGCATGCACAGCAGATCGTAATATTTTTTATAGCCTTTGAACGAAAATCCTTTGTTCTCGTCATCGTACAACAAAACCGTTGGCGCAGCAGGTTTGTCGCCAAGAAGCATGGCAGCAAGGTCGTGGTAAGGTTTTGATGGATCTTTCTTATACACTTTTCCATCCATGAAAGTGATATCCGTTTTGGTGCCGATATCTACTTTCACTGGGTAATACTTATTATTTGCATACAAACATACTTCCTTTCGCGTGAAAGTTGTATTCAGCATAAGTTTCGAAGAATCGTCATTTGCTTTATAGCAAAACACCATAAGCGGTCTCGGATTGTCCTTGTTTAACGCACTTGCCTGCTCAAAAGTAAGCCAGTTAATGGCTGGTTTAATTTCCGTTTGAGCAGAAACGAAAAATGGGAAAAGAAATGCTGAAATAAAAAACGAAGTCTGGAAAAATGCTAACCTGATGATTTTCATAGTTTAATGTGTTGTAAAGTAGTCATTTGAACAAACTGTAAAAGTAGTAAGTAATTGAACCCTATTTTTATTACCGGCTGATATTGTACTAATTTTTACTTTTGATAACGATTTTTAACTAAATTCTTTTGAAAACGGCACAAAAAGTACTTTTTCTTGCACGTTGGTATCCTGACCGCTACGATCCGATGACGGGCTTGTTTATCAAACGTCATGCTGAGGTAGCTGCCGGATTTGCAGAAGTTGCCGTATTATACCTTAGGGCTGCTATTGAAAAACCACAAGGTTACCATATTGAGCAAAAAGTTGATAATGGCGTGGTTACCAACATAGTTTATTATGGGACTAAATGCAGTTTGCCGCCCGTTGCCGCCAAACTGTTATCCGGATTTTTGTTTATAAAAGCATTTATAAAAGGCTACAGGTTTGTTCTTGAGACTTTTGGAAAACCGGATTTGATTCATGTAAATGTGCTTACCCGCCTGGGGGTATTTGCTCTCTGGCTTCGTTTTTTGTACGGGATAAAGTATGTGGTCACCGAGCATTGGTCACGATATTTGCCGGTTACAGGAACTTATAGCGGTTTTTTTCGCAAAATTATTACCAAAAATGTGGTTCGAAATGCAGAGGCCGTAAGTACGGTTTCCAAAAACCTGGCGAGTGCAATGCAATACCATAGTTTGTATAACATGCATTATATGGTTTTGCCTAATGTAGTTGATACAGAGGGGTTTGTTCCTGTATTTGGGAAACAGGGGAATGAGAAAAAACGGTTTATTCATATTTCCTGTTTCGAGGACCGGTCAAAGAATATTTCAGGGCTTCTTTCTGTCATCAGCAAGTTAGCAGCACTGCGCGATGATTTTGAGTGCGTAATGGTTGGAGAGGGGATGGATATGGAAAATATGAAAGCCTTTTCAATCCAACTTGGATTGAAGGAACCACAGGTAGTTTTTACCGGATTACTTGAAAATGAAAACCTTGTTTCGGCCTACCAAAGTGCTGATTTTATGGTAATGTTCAGTAATTACGAAAATATGCCTGTTGTGATAAGTGAAAGCTTTTCATGCGGATTACCGGTGGTTGCTACCGCGGTTGGAGGAATTCCTGAATATGTTGATACCCAAAACGGAAAGTTAGTTGCTGCCGGCGATGAAACAGCATTGCTCGATGCCATTAATTTTATGTTGGATCATTATTGTGATTTTGATCCGAAAAAGATCAGAAATGATGCAGTTGCAACTTTTGGGAAACAGGCTGTTGCGAAAAAACTCAGGGAACTTTACAATTACGCTTCGCGTTGATTTTAGTAGAAATAAAATATGAATTTCGGGATACTCTGCAACGGCAAACAACTTCAGAAATGGCAAGTCGAAACTTTACGTCACCTGGTTTCGGGCGGTCATACCTGTTCTCTGTTGATTGTAAACGGAAATCCGCCGCAGGTTCAAAAATTCACTGATAAACTGATACATTATCCTTATTCACGTTTGCTGATCCGGGTATGGTTCAGATACATACTGAAACCTGATGCTAAAAAACTTGTCGATCTGGAAAAAGAATTTCCTGATATTCCCGGAATTTTATGTGCAACATCGAAAAAAGGGTATGCAGAATATTTCAGGGATGCTGATATTGAACTGATTAAATCTTATAAATTGGGTTTTATTCTCAGGTTTGGTTTCGGAATCATCAAAGGCGAAATTCTTGATGCTGCAAAATATGGCATTTGGTCGTATCACCATGACGATGACCGGAAATACCGCGGCGTTCCAACAGGATTCTGGGAAATATGGTTTAATGATCCTGTAAATGCAGCAATTCTTCAGCGTCTTACCAATCAGATTGACAGTGGTGTAATTTTGAGGAAAGCATATTTCGGAACCATCAATCATTCGTGGCAGGCTAATCTGGATATGCTTCTGAAAAGTACCACCGAATGGCCGTTGCAGGTATGCAGGGATATTGAAAACGGAAACACAGATTTTCTATCAGTTAAAAATTCGCCCGGATCAGCCATTTATAAGTTGCCGGGTAACATGAAAATGCTGCGTTTCCTGTTGAAAGTTTTTGCGAATAAATTCAGGTTTCACTTTCGTGATTTGTTCCTTACCGAAAAATGGAATATCGGGATTATCCCTATAGCTGCAGAAAAACTTGTAAAGCCGGGAGAATTTACAATTACTGAACCCACATGGCTAAATATTAATAACAGAAAATCAGTGTATCACGCTGACTCATTTGGTTTTTTAAAGGAGAATCATTATCACATCCTTTGTGAAGAATATGACTACAGGAGCGCAAAGGGCTTTCTGACTTCTTTTCAGGTCGACAGGCATTCTTTTGAAGTGCAAAGGAAAACTATTGCACTCGAAAAAAACTACCATTTGGCCTTCCCGTTCCTATTTGAGCATTTAGACGAACAGTATTGCATTCCTGAAAACTCAGAAGGAAACAGTATTGATTTGTATAAATATGACGTACTGACCGGTAAGCTCCTTTTTGAACAAACACTTATCGAAAACCTTAAAGCTGTTGATCCGGGTTTGTTTTTCCATAACGGCTACTGGTGGCTGTTTTTTACCGACAAGGTTTCTACTAATGAGAGATTGCACTTATGGTATTCCGAAAAAATGCGTGGACCATTTACATCTCATGCCAATAATCCTGTAAAAGTGGATATCCGTTCATCGCGTCCGGCCGGGAACCTGTTTGTACTCGGTGAAAAGTTGTATCGTCCGACCCAGGATTGTACAATACGCTCAGGCAGAAGGATTTGTATAAATGAAGTGGTTTCGATGACGCCAACTGCTTTTATTGAAAGGGAATTTTCCATCTTGAACCCGGATTCCAATTCGAAAAACTCAAAGGGAATGCACACTTTTTATGTTACCGATGGCACTGTTATTGTTGATGGCAAAAGAGAATGCTTTATCTGGCAGGCATTTGCGAGAAAATTGTCAGGAAAACTCAATAAACTTTTTAGACAATAAGAATGAAAAAAAACACCTTCAGGGTCCTGTTTTTCTTAATCAGCCTCGTTTACTTTGGTAAGCTATCAGCGCAACAGAATAGTATTGCTAATAGTTCCGAATATCGTATGCATCGGGATGTTTCGATTCTCGCTTCGGACTCATTGCAAGGTCGGGAAGCGGGTACTATTGGCGAACAAATGGCCTCGGCTTATATTTCGGCGCAAATGCGGGAAATTGGTTTGTTACCAAAAGGAGATGATGAAAACTCATACCTGAGCGAATTCCGGATGAGTTACCCTGTCATTTTTAAGGCAGCCAAACTCCGGATCGATGATATTGAATTTAAACATGTTGAAGAATTCGGAGCAACCGATCTTTCATCGGCGGGTAACGTAAATGCTCCATTGATTAATACAGGGAAAGGGATATCTGCATCAAAAACTGAGGTAAATGGCAAAATCGTAGTGATTGATATCGCTAATGGCTGGAAGAAAGAAGAAAATGCTGTCATACTGGCATCGATTATCACGAAAGTAAAATCATTTGTTGATAAAGGAGCCGTTGGAGTGATTCTACACAATAGTTCGCGGAAAGCAACAGAAGATGTATTGTTCGGATCACCTTTCACCCAGGAGTTTAATGTGCCGGTTGTTTATGTAGCACGTCTCCCATATAATAAAATCAGGAAAATAAAATCAGCTGAATGTTCACTTTCCGTTGAGATTGATCGTACCATTTCGAAACCTGCCAATATTATTGCCTGGATCGACAATAAATCTTCAAAAACCGTTGTGATAGGCGCTCATTACGACCATGTAGGAATTACCAAAGGCAAAGGTACGGGACCTGAGCCTCAGATTCATAACGGTGCCGATGACAATGCCAGCGGAACAGCCGCTTTGCTCGAACTGGCGCGCTGGGCAGTAAATAACGAAAGCCTGAAATATAACTATATTTTTGCCGCTTTCAGTGCTGAAGAGAAGGGATTGTTTGGTTCCAAAGCATTCTGCACCCGCTCTTGGGTGAATAAGGATAACATTTTGTATATGCTTAATATGGATATGGTAGGCAGGCTCGGATGCCAGGGTGATACTGTCAGCGCGCTGGGAGTTGCCTCATCCCCGGTTTGGGAGCAGCAAATTGATAAACTCGAACATCCTGATTTCTCGATAAAGAAAATAAACGGGGCGCCACCTTTTTCGGACCATGCACCTTTCCTGAAAAAAGGAATTCCGGTCATTTACTTTACAACAGGCCTTCATCCGGATTACCACACACCGAAAGACGACACGGAACTGATTAATTTCGTGGGTATGGCTGAATTAGTATCTTATATCAGGCTGTTTATCAGGGCTGCCGAAGCGTTGCCTGAAATTCCGTTTCATAAAATAAACCCGTTACAGCATACAAGAGCTTATATCCAAACCTTTTAACAGTTAACCTGATTTCTTTTCAGCGGTGAGAAAAATATTGAAAGTAAAATCAGTGTTCGTCGTGATGTTTTTCTCCATCAGGAAAATTACCATTCCTGTCAGGCTGATTATTGGCAAAAACAATAGCAACAAAAAATAAAGAACCGGAGAAATAACTTTTGCTGTTATACTTTTCATTTTCCAAATTTCAACAAAAGAGCGCATATAACGCATAAATAATGCATAAATCGCAGATCCGAATCCACCAAAACTTTCGGTCGATGTATTGCTGAATCCATTTTCATTAGCCAAATCCTCCAGATTAAATGCTGTATGACGGTAGCGATCTTCAGCACTCCAAACGGGATACAGAAAGTCGGTAGTAATCAATAATTTTCCGCCGGGTTTTAATACACGGTTTATTTCTTTGAAAAATACTTCAGGTTCATTAATTACCGATAAAACCTGGAAGCAAGCCACGCCATCCAACGAATTATCGGGCAGAGGAAGTGCTTTTCCATCTTCAATCCAAAAGTTAGTTTTCCCGGAAATAAGTTTAATAGCTTCAGTTGAATAATGACGTTTTGTGTTGGTAGTCAGGTATTCATCTACATTTCTAAAATAATTTTTGTAAGGTTGATCACCGGCCCCAATATCGAGCCAGCGACCCCTGATTTCATTTGAAAAACGCTTTAATTTATTGTTTATCATTGATTTATGAATATCAAATTGCATCAGATGCAGATAGTTAAAAAGCAACCCGGATGGTTTTAGGTTCATTGTTTTATTTATTTTTTGCAAACTTAATCATTCGATGGTTAAGTAGAGTTGATTTTGCCAGATTGTGCAGGATCAGGAACAAATTGCTCAAAATTTTTGTGCATCATTAGTTTTCGGAATATCATTTATAAATTATAGCGGATTATTACTAATTTAGCAAATCATTCTAACTTCATTTTCTCTGAAATATGCTTTATCGTAAAGCTTTGTTACTGTGTTTATTACTGATGGTTATAGCATTTCCTGTCTTAAGCCGCGAAAGTGAATTTTTAGCATCCGATACAGATTCAGTTAAAAAAGTGATGTCGGAAGATGAAACTATCCTGTTCAATATGATTAACGACATGCGCAGGCAGGGCAAAATGCCGCTTATTCCGTTATCGCCCGATTTATGTAAAGTTGCTCACGTTCATATTGCCGACCTTATTGCCTCGCGGCCACAGGATAATGGTTGCAGCCTTCATAGCTGGAGTGCATCAGGGAAATGGACTGCCTGCTGCCACTCGAAGGACCCCGCAGGAATAAAGTGTATGAAGTCAAAACCTAAAGAAATTGTGGGTTACCCGGGAGATGGATACGAATTGATTTATTGGGGTGATGAAAATGCAACTCCTTTCGACGCAGCTGCAATGTGGCATCAGGTTGATGCTTCGGCAGATATGATTCTGTGCCGTGGCAAATGGAAAGATTACAAATGGAAAGCATTGGGTGTGGGTTTAAAAAACGGTTATGCTATACTCTGGCTGGGAGATAAGGCTGATAAAAAGGCAGATGTTATCGCAACGGATGCTTTACCAAACCCTAACCAACCTATTGAAAAAGAAAATGTTGCAGCCAATCAAAGTGCTGTAAATAAGAATCAGGTTAAAACTAAAACTGTTACGCCGGCAAAAGAAGTATCAATAAAGTCAGAGATCCATGAATCTGTACCATCCGGGACTGTTACAAAATTTTACCTGATTGCAGCTTCGTTAAAGACTGCTGAATCTGCTGAATTGGAATTGAAACGTATTAAAAAGAATGGCTACCCCGATGCAATTATTCTTGAAGAGGAGAAGGTATACCGAATTGCATTGATATCATTCGATGACAATAAAAAAGCCAGCCGGAAAGCCAACGAATTGAAAAAAGACTTCCCAGGAATCTGGATATATAAGAAATAGGATTATTGATTGTTTTGGATCAGTTTTTAAAGTATTTGTTTGATGCGTTTCGGGTTTGAAGGTACAGACGCGGTATACCGCGTCTGTACTACCAGTTAATAGGAATGTAAGGGTTTGAAGCCGCGGGCAAGATATGATTCAATATATACAACCCGGAACCGCCAAAACGAACCGAACGAAAGAAACCCTAAAACTCTGAAACCCTTCAAACTCTTTAACCCCTTCAATCCCTTTAACAGCCTGTGCAAAACTCAGTCATAACTTCTGACTGCCGGCTTACATTCTTTTTCGGGATTCATTTATATTTGCGCTCACATTATGGAAACAACTGGAAATTATAACGAGGAAAGTATCCGGTCACTCGACTGGAAAGAACACATCCGGCTTCGACCCGGTATGTATATAGGGAAACTGGGCGATGGCTCATCTCATGATGATGGTATTTATGTGTTAATCAAGGAGATCATTGATAACTGTATCGATGAGTTTACTATGGGCCATGGTAAAAATATTGAAGTTACCATTAAGGAACATTCGGTTTCTGTGCGTGATTATGGCCGTGGTATTCCCCTTGGAAAACTGGTGGAATGTGTATCGCAGATCAATACAGGAGCCAAATACGATTCAAAAGTATTTAAAAAAGCTGTCGGGCTGAATGGCGTTGGTTCAAAGGCTGTAAATGCTCTTTCGAGTGTTTTCACTGCCCAGGCCATACGCGATGGACGAAGCAATATAGTGGAGTTTCACCGGGGCGAACTTATCAGTGAAACCGGCGAACAACCCGCTGAGTTAAGGAACGGGACATTAATCTCTTTCACGCCCGATGCTCAATTGTTTGGTAATTATCATTTTCTCAAAGAATATATTGAGCAGATGTTGTGGAACTATTGTTTCCTCAACAACGGGCTGACCATTATTTTCAACGGGCAACGCTTCCAGGCAAAAAACGGTTTGCTCGATATGCTCGAAAAATCGAACAACGGTAATGCGATTAATTACCCCATCATTCACATAAAGGATGAAGATTTCGAATGCGCTTTTACTCACAGTGCCAAGCAATATGGCGAGGAATATTACTCGTTCGTAAATGGCCAGCATACTACACAAGGAGGAACACACCTTGCTGCCTTCCGCGATGCGCTGGTAAAAACGATACGTGAATTTTTCGGTAAGGACTTTGAATACAGCGATATACGTTCATCAATTATTGCTGCCGTGAGTATAAAAGTTGCTGAGCCGTTGTTCGAATCGCAAACGAAAACAAAACTCGGTTCCCAGCATATTGAGCCAGGAGGTATTACAATCAATAAATTTATTACCGATATCCTGAAAAAGAAACTGGATAATTTCCTGCATATGAATTCGGATACGGCCGAAGGGCTGTATCGAAAAATACTACAGTCGGAGAAAGAGCGAAAGGAAATGGCCAATATCAAGAAGCTGGCTAAGGAAAGTGTTAAAAAAGTAAGCCTCCACAATAAAAAACTCCGCGATTGCCGGGTTCATTACAATACCAACGACGAACGCCGTCTCGAAACTACCTTGTTTATCACCGAGGGCGATTCGGCAAGCGGTTCCATCACCAAATCGCGTGATGTAAATACCCAGGCCGTTTTCAGCCTGAAAGGGAAACCGCTTAATTGCTATGGGAAAAGTAAAAAAGTGGTTTATGAGAATGAAGAATTTAATCTCCTTCAGTCGGCCCTGAATATTGAGGATGATATTGAAAACCTGCGATATAATAACATTGTAATCGCCACGGATGCCGATGTGGATGGAATGCATATCCGCTTGTTGCTGCTCACTTTTTTCCTGCAGTTTTTTCCTGATCTTGTCAAGTCAGGTCACGTATATATTTTGCAAACACCCCTTTTTAGGGTTCGCAACAAGAAAAAAACAAATTATTGCTACTCCGAACAGGAACGACAGGATTCTGTTAAAGAACTGGGGCCTAGTCCTGAAATTACTCGTTTTAAAGGACTTGGCGAGATTTCGCCTGACGAATTCCGCCATTTTATCGGTGCCTCTATGCGCCTCGATCCGGTAATTCTGAAACATCTCTCAGAGATTGACAAAGTGCTTTCATTCTATATGGGCAGCAACACACCCGAACGGCAGTTGTTTATTATTGATAACCTGCGCAACGAAGGGGAGATTGAAGCTGTGTTGTTGGATGAGGTGGCGTAAAAGGCTCTATTCGGGCGCGTCAGGGTATACGTTAAGCCACAATTTATTCATTTCATTGGATAGCTTTTCCCCACACGTCTGAAATAATGACGCACGTAAACGGGGAAATACAAATCAAAACGCATATCCGAACGATAGCCCGCCCATGGGGTGAAACTCCATTTCATTCTCAAGGCTAAGCAGGGGTGTAAAAGCCGCCCTCATTATAAAGCGGCTTCCCTGTTTCTGCAACCGGTAACCAAGCCGTCCTGTTATAAAACCATGCAATTCCCAGCCGGTAGGAGGGGTTTCCTGGTAACTGGTTGATTCAACGGTGGTAACATACCCGATTCCGATTTCCATATGATGCTTATTGAACGTTATTATTTCGTTCACCAATACAGGGATCCAGATATCAATTATATTAGTGCTTGGCGGATAATAAGCAATACCAGCCTGCACTGCAGTTTTTAATTTTGGGCTATTAAGCAGAATCCATTCATAGTTAAGCGAATAAATCAATCCATGTCCGCCTAGCTCCAGTTGAACACTGTTGCGATAATCAAAAGGAAGAGGGTGAATTTTGGTTTTCTGGCTGAAAGCGGCCAGCGATAAATTCAGTAAAAGGACAACAATAATTGATTCTCTCATATGGAAGGATAATTATGAAACAGCATAATTTGAAAACGAATAATCACGATTTTTAGTATAATTCAACGGGCAAAATTCATACCCTTACCGAGCCGCGGAAAGCCCTGGCGGCATAGTACGAGTCAGCACCGTTGTGATACACAAAGACCTGGCCGTAGCGATAATCTGCAAAGATGGCACCACCAAGTTTTCTGATATTAGTTGGCGTTTTCAACCAGCTCGATGTTTTACTATCGAAATTCCCAAGTTTCTGCAAGTCACGGTATTGTTCTTCTGTTAAAAGATCAATGCCCATGTCAGCAGCCAGATCAATAGCGTTATTTTCAGGTTTATACTCTTTTCTCGACTCCAGTGCTTCGCTGTCGTAACACAAACTTCTGCGGCCTTTTGGACTTTCTGCCGAACAATCATAAAAAACATATTCGCCTTTATTTTTATTAACACTAACAACATCTGGTTCACCACCGGTTCGTTCCATTTCGTTGAGCGACCAGATTTTTTCAGTGTCAGCTTCCAGTTTTGCTTCTATATCATCCCATTCAAGATCTTTATGCCGGTTCATGTTTTTCACAAAACGGGCTTTTAATACTCCGATCAGTTCTTGTTGTTGTTGCTGTGATAATTTCTTTATATTTCCCATTGCCAAATTGTTTTTCTGATTTGGTTTCAAATTCTCGTAATTGGCTGTGTACCACTCCGGTTGAACGGTCGTTATGCCATCTTGCCAACCAGTCTAATTTATTAAAAATGTGCAGTCTTCACCGAAAACCTCTCTCCTTCGCAATTAATTTTCAACACCATAAATAATGAGTTATTTGAAATCAATACAAATTTAAGAAAAGAGGAAACCCAAATTTTAGGCTTGAATTTCTTATTTAGTGTCACTAAGAAAACTCATCATTTTGCGTAAAAATGCTCATTTTCTTTAACTTTAGGTTTAGCAGGCGAAACTCAATCTTCTGTGCGCGAGGACTTTCCCCGACGGGGGCTAAGGGGTGAGCGTGGGCAAAACTCATTTTAGACTTGTTTTTTTATTCGCACTATTTACACATTATTTTACTTTGCTGGAACGGATCTGCTCTGCTCTGCTGGTTTGTATCTTAAGTAAAGATGGAAATAACTCCTAATACAACTCCTCAAATGCCATTCCGAAATTTTCAATTATATCGCCCGCAATCAATGATTCAAAACTATTTCCTGTAGCAGCAATATCTCCAGCTCTTCCATGAAGGTAAACTCCCAATATGCATGCTTCGGTCGGGTTATATCCCTGGGCTAAAAGTCCTGTTATCAATCCGGTAAGTACATCACCGCTACCACCGGTTGCCATTCCCGGGTTACCTGTGGAATTAAAATAGCAGTTTCCCAAAGGAGAACAAACCACTGTAAATGCGCCTTTCAGCACAATATTCAGACTGAATTTTATGCACATGGATCGGAGCAGTTCAAGCCGATCAAAGCTATTGGATGTTTTACCGGCCAGCCGTGCAAACTCACCCGGATGCGGGGTAAGCACGGTCCCTTTTGGTAAAAACGCAAGCCAGGTTGGATTGTCCGCAAGTATATTCAGTGCATCAGCATCAAGCAGCAATGGAACTGTTGCTTCCTGTATCTGGTGTTTCAGCATGGCAGCAGAGCTTTTACTGATTCCCAGCCCCGGGCCTGCAGCTACGGCTGAATATGCATCCAGGTGTGACAGTTTGGTGCATTCGTTTTCATCCTCATCTACCGAAACCATTACTTCCGGAACAGCAGTTTGAATGATCTGGTAGCCGCAAGCGGGCAGATGTACAGTTACAAGTCCTGCTCCCGATCGCAGGCAGGATTTGCTCATTAAAACCGAAGCACCGATTTTGCCTTTGCTTCCACCGATCAGCAGTGCATGACCGAAAGTGCCTTTATGCGAAAACCTGTTGCGGGGTTTCAGTATCGCTTTAACATCTTCAAATTCGACCTGGTAATTTTTGCAAGGTTCGCTACTGATAAAATCAGGGTGCAAGCCTATAGGTACAACCTCCCAGTTGCCAATAAAATATTCATTTTCAGGAAAAAGGAAAGAAAGTTTTGGAAACTGAAAACTAAGTGTGTAATCGGCTTTTATTACAGCATCTTTATTCAAATCGACCGGTTTATCAGCAAAAAGACCCGAAGGAATATCAATCGCAACGGTGATACATTTGCTTTTGTTTATCATCTCAACAAGTTCTTTGTATTTGCCCGAAAGTGGTTTTGATAAGCCGGAGCCGAACAGCGCGTCAACTATCAATGTGTTTTCGCCCAGAATACTTTCATCCACGGTATCATTCAATCGGATATCGGCATCACTGACTTTTGCTTTTTGCAGGTTAACCGCAAAATCATCCGAAAACTTAGCTGTTTCATCAGGAATAAATATGATAATTTTCACGTCCTGTTTATGAAGCTTGCGGGCAATCACCAGTCCGTCGCCACCATTATTCCCCGAGCCGCAAAAAATAACGACCTTTTTATCACTCAGATCCTGGTAATTATTTAACCAACCGACACAGGCACTGGCTGCACGCTCCATCAAGTCAGTTGAAGTAACCGGTTCATTAAGAATAGTATACCTGTCAGCTTTTCTGACCTGTTCAGATGAAAATATTTTTATCATAATTCTTAAAATTCAACTCCAAAGTTACGAAAGCATACAGTTAGGTGCGAAAATTCTTCTCAATTATAAATCAAGCCCCTAAATTTCCTTTCATTCCACCGGATTCTAATCGTTAATCACTTTCGTTGTACCTTTGCGGATTCAGGATTAATCCCCAATCGTAAATCCGAAATCGTAAATCGTAACTCGTAAATCCGAAATCCCCATGCCCCGTCGCCCCCTTCCTTTTTTTGAAAATGTTACCATCCTCGATGCCGGAGCCGAAGGCAAAGCAGTTGCCCGGGTAAATGATATGGTAGTTTTTATTCCATTTTGCGTTCCCGGAGATATTGTTGATATACAGGTTGTTTCGAAGCGAAAAAGTTATTTCGAGGGTAAGGCAGTTAAGTTCCATCATTTCAGCGAACTCCGGGTTGAGCCTTTTTGCGAACATTTTGGAACCTGTGGTGGCTGCCGTTGGCAGAATTTGTCATACGAACAGCAACTCAAATACAAGCAAAAACAGGTTGATGATCATTTTACCCGTATAGGCAAGTTTCCGTTCCCTCCAATAAAACCAATAATAGCGTCGCCTCTCACCACGGGATATAGAAATAAACTTGAATATACTTTTTCCGACAGGCGTTGGCTGAATGCTGAAGATATGGCATTACCTGCCGAAGAGCGGCAGACAAACGGACTTGGTTTTCACATTCCGACGCTTTTCGATCGTGTTCTTGATATTAACCATTGTTATCACCAGCCGGAACCTTCAAATTCTATCAGGCTGGCCGTAAGGGATTTTACTCTGCAGAAAGGCTGGAGTTATTATAATCCGCGCTCGCACGAAGGCTTTATGCGCAACTTGCTGATTCGTAATGCAATTGCCGGCGACCTTATGGCTATTGTAGTTTTTGCATATGATGCTCCCAATGAAATAAGTCAGTTGATGACTTTTATTGCAGACTCATTTCCACAGATTACTTCTTTGATCTATGTGATTAATACCAAGCAAAACGATGTGATCACCGATCAGCAAATGCTCCTGTGGAAAGGAAATCCTTTCATTACCGAGTTTATGGATGCACCGGTAGAAGGCGGTAAGCAATTGCAGTTCAGGATAGGGCCGGTTTCATTTTACCAGACTAATCCGCTGCAGGCATTCAATCTGTATAAAACAGCATTCGAATTTGCAGGATATACCGGCACTGAACTGGTTTATGATTTGTATTGCGGTACAGGAACCATAACCAATTTTGTAGCACCTTATGTTAAAAAGGCAGTAGGAGTGGAGTATGTTCCATCAGCTATCGATGATGCGCATATAAATTCGGAGTTAAACCAGATTGAGAACACTGTTTTTTTTGCTGGAGACCTGGCTAAAGTATTAAATGACGATTTCGTAAAACAAAATGGTCATCCTGATGTAATCATTACCGATCCTCCCCGCTCCGGAATGCACGCAAGTGTCGTTAATCAAATTCTTCAGATTGAACCCGCGAAAGTTGTTTATGTAAGTTGTAACCCGGCAACACAAGCCAGGGATATTGCCTTGATGATGGAGAAATATGAAGTAGCGGCTGTTCAACCTGTTGATATGTTCCCCCATACGCACCATGTCGAAAATGTGGTTTTGCTTACCATCAGGAAGGTGAGGTGAAATACTCCAGGATTTTTGATTTAAGCTCCTTGATATCAGGATATGACGAATCCAGGATCAGTTTGGCCTTTTCGTAAAATGGTTCACGTGATTTCAAATGTTGAGTGACGTTCTGCAGGAAATTTTCTCCTTTCATTTGCTGGAAGAGTGGTCTCTTTCGTGCTGAGATTTCATTCCTCGAAATCAATAATTCAGGGGTTGTTTTCAGATAAACAGTAAATCCTGTTTGGTTCATCAGATCCATATTATCGAAAAAACATGGCATTCCTCCGCCGGTAGAAATTACAATATCTGATACTTTTGAAAAATCAGCCAGGAGCTTCTGTTCAAGTTCGCGAAAAGCATTTTCACCGTATTTGTTGAAAAATTCAGGAATAACGATCTTATAACGGGTTTCGAATTCATCATCCGTATCAATCCACGAAATACCCAGTTCCCGGGCAAGGTTGCGTCCCAATGTACTCTTGCCGCTTCCCATATATCCAAGCAGGTAAATTCTCATTCCACAAAGTTAATTCTCTTTCCGAATTATAAACATAAACCCTGATTTTTGAAGTTTTAGCCTAACTTTGGAAACTATATTATTCATGCAAGCCAGCGGTGAGTGCTATTAACAATCAAATACCGATAAATTCTAATTCTGTTTATTCGTCATCAACCTTAATAATCCATCTCAATAACGAACTAAAAACCAAATGATATCACCACCTCTCGAAATATTGAAAAGATATTGGGGATTCGATACATTTCGTCCTTTACAGGAAGATATCATACTATCAGTTTTATCGGGCAAAGATACTCTCGCACTTTTGCCAACAGGTGGCGGAAAGTCGATTTGTTTCCAGGTACCTGCTTTGTGTAAGGATGGGTTATGCCTGGTCGTTACGCCTTTAATTGCACTGATGACTGACCAGGTTGAACACCTTAAGAAACGTGGAATAACAGCTGTCGAAATGCATGCAGGAATGCATCCGCGTGAAATCGAAATGGCATTTGAAAAATGTGCTGATGGCAGGGCAAAATTCCTCTACCTTTCGCCGGAGCGTCTCGAAACCCGGAAATTCCGCGAAATGCTCCGTGGGATTAATGTATCACTTATTGCTGTGGATGAAGCGCATTGCATCTCGCAGTGGGGGTACGATTTTCGGCCGCCTTACCTGCGGATTGCCGAAGTCAGGAATATTTTTCCGGAAGCCCCGGTATTGGCTCTTACTGCAACAGCTGTGCCGGAGGTTATTGAGGATATCCAGATAAAACTGGAATTTCAGGCCAAAAACACATTCAGTAAAAGTTTTGTACGTAAAAACCTTGCTTACGTTGTTTCACGCGAAGACGATAAAATAAAAAAGCTGCTCAGAATCTGCCGTGGAGTTTCAGGATGTGGAATAGTTTATGTCCGGAACAGGCGACTTACCGGGGAAATAACCGAATTGCTTAACCATAATGGTATTTCAGCAAGTAATTATCATGCGGGACTCGAACCGGCAATTCGTTTATCGCGCCAGCACGACTGGATGGAAGGGAGAACGCGAATCATTGTGGCAACCAATGCTTTTGGAATGGGAATTGATAAGCCAGATGTACGTTTGGTTGTTCATATCGATTTACCCGATACACTCGAAGCCTATTACCAGGAAGCCGGCAGGGTAGGGCGCGATGGCGGGAAATCTTATGCCGTGATGTTGTTTAATGAACATGATATTGTAAACAGCCGTCATCACCTCGAACTTTCATGGCCTGATCCTGAAACCGTGAGACTGGTGTACACAGCACTGGGAAATTACCTGCAACTTCCTGTTGGAGCAGGCAAGGATGTTTCTTTCGGTTTCGACTTTGAAAAATTCAACAATAATTATAAATTTAAGCCGGTAACTGCATACAATGCGTTAAAAATCCTTGAAAGGGATGGTTATATCACGATGAACGATGCCTGGGACAACCCATCGAGGATATTTTTTATTTGCTCGAAGGAAGATTTATACAGTTACCAGCTGGAAAATGTTGAGGCTGATAAGATTCTGAGAATTATTCTCCGCTCGTACAGTGGTGTTTTTACTGATTTTACACGTATCAGCGAAAACGAAATTGCCCGCCGATCAGGAATTGACGCTCCCCGGGTTATCGAATTGATTTGCAGGATGCAGAAACTGGGTATTCTGGAGTATTTACCACATAAAAAAACTCCTCAGTTAATATTCAATACTGAGAGGATTGATCCGGTTGATATTTCTCTCTCAAAAACTTTTTACACTCAGCGAAAGAAAGATGCATACGCAAAACTGGAAAGCATGATAAACTATGCTATTTCGGAAACTGATTGCCGCAGTCGCATGCTTGTATCCTATTTTGGTGAAAAAAAGTCAGAGAATTGCGAAGTGTGTGATGTCTGCCTCAAACGAAGGCGAAGCGCAATTAATGAGAAAAAATCAAAAGAAATTGAATTGGCAATATTTGGTATGCTTCATGCTGCCCCAAAGTCAATAACTGAAATAGTTACTTTTTTAGCTAAATATAATGAGAATGATGTACTGTCAATTATACGATGGCTTATTGAGGAAAATTATGTACAGGCTGAAGGTGATATTATAAAAGAACTTTAAATCAGCTTCCCTGCATTTATTAGTCTGATAAAGGTTTAGTTAAGCAAAATTGAATCAGTTAATAATTATGTTAAAAATTATTTTTATAAATATGACTGAATTTAGTTTTCTTTTTATGTATTTTTATAAAATATTCTTAATCAATCACAACCCGGATAAAAACTTTTAAGTTGAGTTGTATTGAAAGATAAAAACTACTGCAACGACTCCTATTTCTCAGAAATGACAGTTTCGGAAAAACGCCTTGATATCAGTACATTCATATCATTTATTGGTCCTGACCGTAAGGTTAAATGGTCGCAGTTCAGGAATAGGAATTCGAAATTTTCATATCATGAAAATCCGGAAGAGAATATTTGTTGTAAGTTGATGAATTTCAATCAGGTATCATGTGAGGAATGTCTTGTAAATAAAACATTACTTAACCAGGCAGTTAATGAAGTCGAAATGCTTGATGCCAATGGAAGCACCTGGCTTATTACAACTTACCCGGTTTACGATAATAAAGGAAGTATTTGTGGTATTTTTCACACAGGAAATGATATCACCGCTGGTGAAAAATCTGCTGTTCAGTTTCGGAATAAAGAGTCGGAATACAGCATGATTGTTGAGAACCATACAGACCTGATTGTGAAAATTGACATCCAGGGACGATTTCTATTCGTAAATTCTTCTATTTGTGAACTTTTTGGGAAACGGGAAAATGAGCTTCTCGGAAACGCATTCCTGCATCTGGTTCATGCTGATGACAGGCTTGTCGCTTCTCGTACAATTGAACTGCTTAAACAACCTCCACATCAATGTTACAAAGAACACCGGGCACTTACCAAACATGGCTGGAGGTGGATTGCATGGTCTGAATCTGCAGTATTTGATGATAAAGGAGAAATAAATGCTGTTATTGGAGTTGGCCGTGATATACATGAACAGAAACTTGCTGAAGATTCGTTGCGCGAAAGTGAAAGAAGACTCTCGACATTGATGTCTAACCTTCCCGGACTGGCGTACAGGTGTAAAAATGACAAAAACTGGACAATGGAGTTCGTGAGCCAAGGATGTTTTGAACTAACAGGTTATTTGTCGGCAGATTTAATCAAGAATAATAAATTAGCGTTTAACGAATTAATTGATCGTGAATACCAGGAGGGAGTCTGGCTTGAATGGCAGAAAGCAATAGTAGAAAAGAGATCATATACAGGAGAATATCAAATTATTACATCTGACAGGAAACAAAAATGGGTTTGGGAGCAAGGCCAGGCAGTTTACAATAGATATGGAGAAGTTGTTGCGCTTGAAGGATTTATACAAGATATTACCGACCGGAAACAGACAGAAATTGCATTAATTAATTCCAAAGAGAAATATATAAATTTGATTGAGAGTGCATTGATTGGTATTTATTCGACCACAATAAATGGAGAGCTTTTAATTGTAAATGAGGCACTTTGCCGGATGCTGGATTATGATTCAATAGAAGAACTTCTGTCAGTTCCGAATGTAATTTGCATTTACAAGGATCCTGCCGATCGAACCAGAATGCTGGAGTTTATTACACTAAATGGCAAACTGACAGATTTTGAACTTACCTGGCTTACCAGGTATGGGAAAGAAAAAGTTGTATTAATCAGCGCAGTACTTGGTAATGACTCCATTTCCGGTATGGTTATGGATATCACGCAACGCAAGCATTCGGAACAGGAATTGCTTGAACAAAAGCTGAGAGCTGAGCAGAGTGATAAGTTAAAAGCAGCATTCCTGGCTAATATCAGTCATGAAATACGAACACCTTTAAATGGCATTCTTGGCTTCACTGAGATACTGTTGGAACAAGATATTGCTATCAATGATAAAGAGCATTATTCAAATCTGATACATCATTTATCAGGTCAGTTGCTTTCTATTGTAAACGATATACTTGAGATTTCAAGGATTGAGACCAATCAAATCAAGCTTTCCTGTTCGCAAATAAATATTAATCAGATTTTAAATAAACTTTTTGTTAGCTTCGAAAAACTGGCAAAAGAAAAAAAACTTGTGCTCACACTAAGTTCAGTACTTGATAACGACAAGGAAACAATTATAGGGGATGGATTAAGGTTGACCCAGGTATTAACTCACTTGCTGAATAACGCAATTAAATTTACTTATTCCGGCTCAATCAGTTTTGGATGCAAAATGAATGATGAGATGTTGCAGTTTCATGTTAAGGACACCGGCATAGGAATAATTCCAGAGAATAAGGAGATTATTTTTGAGCGTTTTCGGCAGGTTGAAGATGCCCTCACTCGCAAATTTGGAGGTTCTGGACTTGGACTTTCAATTTCTAAAGCATTGGTCGAAATGATGGGCGGCGAAATATATGTTAACTCAGATTCTGGAAAGGGGTCTGATTTTTATTTTACAATTCCTTATAATCTGGTAACTAAAAAACAAAAAAATCAGCGCAATCACCTCGAAACAAAGTCTTGTTTGAGTGAGAGTAAGATTTTAATCTGTGAGGATGATGATTTCGGTTACCTTTATGTGAACAGGCTACTCACACAGGCAGGTGCTTCAACAAAGAGGGTAATAAGCGGTAATAAGGCAGTACAGTTCTGCCAATCGGATGAAGAATGTGATCTCATTATTATGGACTTACGTATGCCTGAAATGTCGGGAAATGATGCTGCTGAGTTTATCAAAAAGCTGAGGCCGTCGGTTCCAATCATAGTATGCACAGCCTCGTCTATCCATGATATAGAAGGCCTGCTGAATAAAAGTTTGTTTGATGACGTTGTGTATAAACCTATAATAAGTTCTATACTTTTAGAGACAATTTGTAGATTAATCTGAAAAGCAAGATTTTTTGATAGGCATATGCGTTAGGACACAATTTGTTCTCTTGAAAGATTATTTTAAATAAAAGTGAAGTTGAAACCGAATTAAATATTTGAGATTAGATTGCTCATAGAGATACACCTTTTAAAATTGGGTTTTGAAATTTCTAATCGGGGATTATAACATACTCCCAAAAACATTTTACAGAGCCTGAGAATAAGATTGGCTCACCTACACATTAAAATATACTATATAGTGTCACTAAGAAAACTCATCATTTTACGTAAAAATGCTCATTTTCTTTAACTTTAGGTTTGGCAGGCAAAACTCAATCTTCTGTGCGCGAGGATTTTCCCTACGGGGACCAAGGGGTGAGCGTGGGCAAAGCTCATTTCAAACTCGTTTTCTTATAGACACTATATAGAATAAAATTGTTTGTTGACTTATTATATTTAATTGATTACAAGCATAAAAGCTCCCATGAAAGAGCTTTTATGCTTGTGAATAAATCTTATTTAACATTCTTTGCAAGATCAGTTCCGGCTTTAAATTTAACTACTTTTTTCGCAGCAATCTTGATTTCTTTTCCGGTCTGTGGGTTACGTCCCTTTCGGGCAGCTCGTTTTGAAACTGAGAAAGATCCAAAACCTACCAAAGCAACACGATCACCCTTTTTCAAAGCTTTGTTTGTGGAAACAACAAAAGCATCCAGAGCCCTTTTGGCATCAGCTTTAGTCATGCCTGCTTCAGCAGCCATCGATTCAATTAATTCTGCTTTGTTCATTGGTATAAAGTTTTAGTTATTAATATAGTTTTTATTTAATACAAATATAAGCTTAATCTCAGTGATATCAATACATGTAGGCGAATTACCATCTTAATTGTTAATAAAGGCGGGCTTTTGTTAATAACTTTACAGCAATAACGATACTTTTATGGTTCTAATAAGGTGTAATAAGTTTACACAAAAGGGAGCCCTGATTGAAAAGTCATTCCTTTTAGGAGTTCAGTCGTTTTCATCCGTCTTTTTCCTTCAACCTGCAATTCCAAAATTTCTAATAAACCGTCTGATGTAATTACTGATATTGATTTTTTATTATCAGTGATTATTGTTCCGGGCAAACCTTCAGGTTTTTCGTACTGGCATGCAGTTTTATATATTTTTATTTGTTTTGTTATACCATCTGATGCTATTATGTTCGAAAATGCACCAGGAAAAGGAGACAACCCTCTTACTAAGTTATGAATACTGATGCATGACGAATACCAGTCAATTCTACAGTAATTCTTAAATATCTTTGGTGCAGATTTTATTGTTGTTTGTCCATAACTGCTATTACTCTGGCATTGTGTCCGTACACTGCCATTCTCAATCATTTTAAGCGTTTCTAACATTAAAGTGCCGCCTGCAATCATCAGTCGGTCGTGAAGTATGCCTGCATTGTCAGAAGGCATAATAAGGTGTTTTTCTGAAAGAATTATATTTCCGGTATCAATTTCTTTTTCGATAAAGAATGTCGTTATGCCGGTTTCAGTTTCTCCATTTATTATTGCATGGTTTATTGGTGCTGCTCCCCTGTATTGAGGTAATAATGAGGCATGTAAATTCACTGATCCAAATTCAGGCATCTGCCAGATAATTTCCGGTAACATTCTAAAAGCAACAACCACATGGAGATTTGCATTATAGTTCTTTAATTCCATAAAAAAATCAGGATCTTTAAGCCTAAAAGGCTGTAAAACCTTTATCTGATGTTTAATTGCAAATTCCTTTACAGGAGAGAATTTAAGTTTCTGCCCCCTGCCAGAAGGTTTGTCAGGAGCGGTAACCACGGCTGCAACATCATAGCCTGCTTCAACAATCACTCGTAAGGACTCAACCGCAAATTCCGGTGTACCCATAAATATTATACGTAAATTCCTTCTCATGTAGCAGGCTTAAATAAAAAATACCTGAAGCTCCTCCAGGTATTTAATGTAAATGAATTGAAGAAATTATTTCTTACTTTTTGCTTTAGCTTGTTCAATGTATTTTTCAATATCCCTGGCTTCTGTACTTTTTGTGTGCTCTTTCTGAATTCTCTCATACAATTCAACTGCTTTATCATATTTTCCGAGGTCCTCATATACAAAAGCTGCTCTCATCATGTATAGTGGTGTGGTTAAATCATTTACCTGTTCGTTTGATGCCTGAAGGTAGTACTCAACAGCTTTGTCTTTCTGTCCAAGTTCCATATATGCATCGCCTATTCCGCCAGAAGCCATTGGTCCAACAAATTCATCATCACTATCAAATTTCTTTAGGTAAGTAATTGCATTTTCAAATTTACCTTGTTTTAAATAGATAATACCGGCGTAATACTTTGAAAGATTTGATGCTTTAGTCATACTGTATTCATCAATAATATCAAGAAAGCCAAGGCTGTTTCCATCTCCGTTTAATGCTTTGTTGAGAGAATCCTGTTCAAAATACTTCTGAGCTGCAAAGATTTGCCCCTGAGCTGCTTTCTCGCGGGGTGCGATATATAGTTTCTGGAATGCAAATATTCCCAAAACAATAACAACAGCGGAACCGATTATTATCGTAAGAATCTTTTGATTTTTTTCGATAAACTTTTCGGATTTCGACAGTGCTTCTTCAACAGCGTGGATTTTCTCTTCAGTATTGTCAATTTTCTTGGCCATAATTGTTATTTTTGAGGCGCAAAAGTAGCCTTTTTTTACTAAATAATAATCATACAGTGCTTTTTTTACTAACATATCATTGTGAAAAGTGATATTTGGGTTCTAAAAGGCGATCTTTGTTTAAACTACTAAAGCTATTACTAATGAAATATATAATTTGGATTGTAATTCTTGCCATGGTTTTGCCTCCACAATATGTGCTCGCGGGTTGGGAAATTACCGGACGTATTATAGACCGGGAGGGAAATACTATTTTAAAACGATATTTTATTCAGGATAACGAAATAAAGGTTGAAAAATATGACCTTATTTATTCTTGTAATCTCAAAACTGAAAGCATTATAATTGTTGATCCTATCAATTTGGTTTTCGTTAAAACCACTTTGAAAGCATATCAGTCGAAAATGCTGGAAATTAAAATAAATATAATTAATGATTTACTTGATTTCATTCCTGATAACCAAAAAATGGAATATGAAAGTTTATACAAGACTAAAGCTGAGAAAGAAATTGTTCTTCATGATTTTATCAATGATTCATTGATCATACGACAATTGGCTGATACAGTGAAATTAATGGGATATGATGCACTAAAATTTAATATCACATCTAATGGGCGCAAACTGGAAGAATTTTTCTTTACTTCTGAAGTAAATATTTCTAAAGATATCAACATGGGTTTATTCCTTCAATACGCTTATTTGCTGGAGCCGGAGGATTTCACAATTAAATATATGGTTTCAAAAAAATATCTTGAAACAGTTAATGACGGCCTTGTTATCAGGAGGTTTATGTTTCAGGATGGCTATCGTACTGAATGGCAGGTAAATAAAATAGATAAGAAAAATATTCCAGCATACGAATTTGGCGAACCCGATTTATGTAAAGAGATTACACTTGATAAATGGTTTATAAGGAGAAATCAAACTGATGATAAATTTTATGATGATTATGAATAAAAATACTGATGATTTGGATTATAGAATTGGACTTTGTAATTTATTCAGAACGCTGAAATCCGAAAAACGTACCTCTTTAATGGATAAAGTATTGAATGACAGAACCAGATTTATTACCGTGGTACTTGAAAATATCTATCAGCCTCATAATGCAAGCGCCGTGCTCCGTTCCTGCGATTGTTTCGGAATTCAGGATATACATATAATTGAGAATTCGTACCAATATGAATTTAACCCTCATGTATCGCTTGGTGCGGCTCAATGGCTTAATCTTCATCGGCATAATAGCCTCGAAAACAATACTGCCTCTTGTATTTCGCATTTAAAAAAGGAAGGGTATCGTATAATAGCAACTACACCAAGGCCGGAGGCTGTTGCAATTCATGATTTTGATGTGACAAAAGGTAAGTTTGCTTTGATTTTCGGTACTGAGAAATTTGGACTCACAGATGAAGCATGCGAACTGGCAGATGAATTTATCAGAATTCCGATGTACGGATTTACAGAAAGTTTTAATATTTCAGTATCAGCTTCACTCTGCCTCTTTCATTTTACCGAAAGAATGCGTACTGAAAAAGTAATTTGGCAATTGTCGCAGGAAGAGCAACTCGATATTCTATTACAATGGTTTCGGAATACAACGACAAACAGCGAATTGATAGAAAGAAAGTTTCAAAAGGATTATTTTGCAAGATGATGTGGATGTGAAAAATTGTATTTCATACATAAAGCCGGAACAAGGAAATTTTGAAGAATAAAGTCAGCGAACTTAAAATTAAACAATACCTGTAGTTGAGCATCTTTATATTTTTTATTTTGAAATTCATCCGGTTTTTTGCGTTGGATTCCAAATTTGATTAATTTTACGGCACGACCTAATAATCATCACTAAATATATATATCATGGGAAAAGGAGATAAAAAATCACGTAGGGGTAAAATTATTATTGGTTCATATGGAGTCCGCAGACCAAAATCTTCTAAAAGCAAAAGCGTTGTTAAAAATGAAACTGCTGATGCAATTGTAGTTGAAAAAGTTAAAAAAGTTGCGGAGAAACCAAAAGCCGATCCAAAACCCAAGGCAAAAGTAACCGAACCAGTTGTTGCAGTTGAGCCCGAAGTTACCGAAACTCCCAAAAAAGCAACAAAAAAAGTAATTAAGAAAACGAGTGACGAAGAAGAAAAAGTTTAATCTCTCAACGTTCTTAAAATCAATTATTCTTGTGAGAGGCCCAGGTCTCTCACATTTTTTTTATAAACGTGTCCTCTTTCTTCAAAATTTTTAAACATATCGTAACTTGCAGCAGCAGGTGATAACAGGCAGATTTTCCCTTTCGCTGTAATTTTACTGGCAACCGATATAACGTCGTCAAAGTTACTGGCATCAAAGGTATTTAACTCAGTTCCATTTAATTCAGCCAGTTCCCTTTTCATTCGATTACCGGCTCTTCCAACGAAAATAATATTGCGAATTCCTGATGAAAGTAAAAATGGATACAAAACAGAATAATCAATTCCTCTGTCGAATCCTCCAAGTATCAATGTGTCAACAATTTGAAGAGTCTTAACTGCTTCGATGGTCGCTTCGGGTATGGTCGCAATCGAATCGTTATACCATATAATTCCTCCATATTCCCCAACAGGTTCAATACGATGTTCCAGACCTTTAAATGAACTTATACCTGAACTGATTAATTCAGTTGGAATGCCTTGCAGGTAACATGCTGCCGCAGCTGCCATGATATTATAAAGATTATGGTGCCCTTGCAACGACTGACCCTGACTTGTATCATAAAGCTTTACAAATCCTGATGCTGTTCGAACTTCAATCAGATGGTTGATAATATTAATTGCTGCTGTTGAACCATGCTCTAATGAAAAAGGTAATCTGATTTGTTCGGTTGCTAATGAATTATGAACCAGTAGTTTGACGATTTCATTATCATTATTATAAATAAAATAGTCATCTGATTTCTGGAATTTCCCAATATTGATTTTCGCAAGTTGGTACTCCTCATAACTTTTGTAATGATCGAGATGTTCCTGGAAAAGGTTCAGCAGAATTGCAATATGTGGCGAATGACTCACATATTCGAGCTGATGAGATGATAATTCCATAACAATTAAAGATTTATCAATAATCTCATCAATACAATTAAAAGGAGGGATACCTATGTTTCCTACTAACAAGGAATTTATCCCTGCATTGTATAAAATATGGTGCACAAGGCTTGAAGTTGTGCTTTTACCTTTGGTTCCTGTAATTCCAATTACTTGTTTTCCAAACAATTGAAGAAAAATGTCGGTTTGCGACGTTATCCTCACCCTTTTGAGCACTGCAGGTAATGAATTGGATGCTATGCCTGGTGATTTTATTGCTATATCGAAAATATCGATGGATTGCATGCATCCACTTCCGGTAATAAATGCCAGATTAGGGTCAGACTTCAGAATCGCATCATTTCTGATTTCATCTTTTTCATCAATAATTGTAAATATTTTTTGAGGAAATATCTTCCGGAGAAAAGTGTAAGTTGAACGTCCTTCTCTCCCGAAACCTAATAATGCAATATTTTTATGTTCAAATTCTGATTTTATTATTCCAGTCATCACAACTTCTTTTTTAGGATATTAAGGAAAAGAGGTTCCAGAAAATGATCGTTGTTAAATTCATTAAGTATTTTAATTGATTCATTTGCTGGATTATACCTCGAATAATTGGTGGTATTGCTGTAATAGTCAATCAGTAAAGGAAGTTTTTCGTGCTGATGCTGCGCTATAAACATATGGAGTGCGGCGTTTACTTCATCAATGGTGCCCACACATTCAAATGGCTTTGCTTCATCAATTCCTGTTAATTCTTTAAGGTAAGTGAGCATCTGAGGCAATTCGTAAAGATTTTTGCCGAAAATATGTACAAGTTCAATGATAGGGATAAACGGGCTCAGAATTGTGAAGGCAAAAAGGCATTTCGGACAATTGCAGCACCAGATATCGGTTTTGCTGCCGGCATTACAACTCTTGAAAACAGGATAATACTTAACCTGTTCGGCAAAAATGCGCGCTATCTCAAGTTCATTTAGCGGCCGCAGGAAACTGAAATAATTAAAGTCGGCCGAAATATATTTCCTCACATATTCCCTGAAGGCTGCTTCGAATTCAAATGATTTGGAATACTGATGATTAATATCTGTGCCGGCAATTGTAGGTTCATTAGCACTCGATTCGTTGGATAATGCAATGTGCCTGTGGCCGGCAATAGCTGCTACCAGAAGACTGTAGAAAGCGAGCATGGCCGAAAAAGGAGTGTGCCCGTTCAGGAATCCCATGGCATTTAAATCGAGCAGCAATGGATCGAGCCTGCGGTTTACTTCTATGAAACCCTCGTTTCCAAAACCCGCAACACGAACACATTCAAGTGTAGCACCTCTTGGATTCATGATAAATGGACGAACTTGTTCAGTTTTATTGAGTAGCTCCATCGTGACTACCGAATCTTTCCCGCCACCGACCGGAACAATAACTGAATCATTCAGGGAAATTGCCTGTATGTCAAAAGTTTCAGTTCCGGATGTTATTGTCATAAAATCCTGCAAGGTAGTTTCAATCTTATTTGTGTAGAAGAATTCTCCAAGTCCTTGGTAATAAACATTTTTCCACCATTTTACCTGTTCGTCCGAAAGATGTTGAGTCCTGATAATGACTAAAGGAGAGCAAGCAACTTTCCAATAACTAATTAGTTCTATCAAACCAATCTGAAAAATGAGATTCTGGAATAATGAACTATTTATAGTATCTTCAGAAGGGAAATTTTGATAAAATCTTCTTTTTGGTATGGTAAAACCTGGACGGAATGTAAACTTACCTTCAAGGTCAAATTCATAGCTTACTTTTAATCCATCCTGATCAATATCAGCTGTGTAACCACGATATTCCATATACGGGTATTCAGAGCGAAACTGATCAAATTTTTCCTGTCCCGGAGATTTTCCGGGTTTTATTGTTTTATTCACCGGGTTATACTGCAATTATATCATTATATTTGAACTTCAAAGATAGAACAATCATACAATCTAACGCATAATTTTACGTTACTAAAGGTATGAAATACTTATCTTATTCAGTTGAATATGACCATGGCCTTAATAAATAAATTATGGTATTACCTGATCAAACTCCAACCGGCGGGCAGATTCTTGTAAGTCAGCCTTCACTCAGCGACAGGTTTTTTAGCCGTTCGATTGTTATGATTGCGGAGCATAGTCCCGATGGTACCTTCGGCTTTATCATAAATAAACCAGCCAAAATCAAGCTCAGTACTATATCCGCTCAATTTGGATCTTTCGATACAGATCTGTACCTGGGAGGTCCGGTTCATGTTGATAATTTATTTTATGTACATACAAAGGGTGATCTTATAAAAGACAGCCTTAAAATCATGGATGGTGTTTACTGGGGAGGTGATATTGACGTAATTCGCAAACTGATACTTACTGGAGAGCTTACCAGCAATGATATCCGTTTTTATGCCGGATATTCGGGTTGGGAGCCAAAACAACTTGAAAGGGAGATGGAGGAAAACTCCTGGATCGTTTTGGAAGGACAGAAAAGATATGTTTTCGGAGCGAGGCCTGTGGGTTTATGGAAGAATATTGTGCTTACGCTTGGCGAAGATTATGCTCCCTGGGTAAATTATCCTTTTGATCCCAATATGAACTAGAAAGATTTCGGATTTCGGATTGTGTTTATCCAATCCCAAATCCCTAACCCCTAAACCCTACCCGACAATATCGCTATCAGATTCATAAACAGTGCCGGTTTCAAAATAATCGTGAATACAAAACCAAAAATGGCACCCCAGAAATGTGCATCGTGTCCTACATTATCTAGATTTTTTTTACCCATGTACCAAGAATAAACCAGGTAAAGTACTGCAAACAATATTGCAGGAATTCCTATGGGTAGCGGAAAAATATAGATTTTACTAAGCGGCGAAAATATAATACTTGCAAATACTACCGCCGACACTGCTCCCGAAGCCCCAACCGCCGTGTAGCTATAATCGTTCTTATGCTTACCATAGGAAGGAAGGGTTGATAAAGCAATTCCGCCGATATACAACAGCAGGTAATACAGTATTCCTTTTATCCCGAAAAGCCCGATATAACTTGCTTCAACAATCCGCCCGAAGGAGTATAAAACCATCATATTCACAAGCAGGTGAACCCAGTCGGCGTGAATCAGTCCATAGGATAAAAAGCGGTAACTGTTTTTAAAATGCTTGATATCGTATGGACTAAAAACCAGGCGACGAAAAAGTTCCCTGTTGTTGAAAGCAACCAATGATACAATAACAGTAAGAGCAATGATTCCTATCGAAATTGACATGCGATATTATAATTTAGGAGATTTGGTATGGTCAATTTCCGAACCGAACATGCTATGCGGAATCAGGTAAACTATCATAACCATTACAGCTGCAAATACAGGCCAGAATTTATTGGATGGTTCTTTTCTGAGCTTGAAAACTGCCACGATCCATGCCAGAACCATTATCAATGTTTTATTATCAGTTAGGTCGCCCATCAGGAATAGATTGAATGAAACACCATTAGCGAAAGGCCAGCCAGTCCAATAAGCACCAAAAGCATATTTCTGTACAATTGGTCCTAAAATCAATCCTCCGATAACCAGAAATCCTAGTGTCCAAAGAGCCAGTTTATACGTTCTGGCTCCACTGATCAGTGCTTCAATAGCTGCACGTGTGCTGAATAACAAGCCTAGAAACATGAAAAATACATGGGGGATTAATACGCTTAAAGGAACAGGTCCTTTGAAACGCATTACTACAAATTCATCGTTTTTTGCTTTGAGCTTAACCTGTTTGTTCCCATTGCTAAGGATAATTTCATACATCATTTTACCAGCTGCGGGTTGTTTCGGCATCATGAAAAACAAGGTATCACTTCTACGTGTCAAAGGGACAGTTGTGATGCTATCATTACTCTTGTAACGCTTATATGTAATCGTTCCCGAAATGCTTGTATCAGGCACATTGAACGCGAGCTCAGCATCCTTATCATTTTCAGCTGTGCGAAGCAACTGGTATTTTATTTCTTTTCCATCCAGGTATGTTTTACCTGAAATGGGGTAAGTTGGGCCAGTGATTTTCTGATAGCGCGCCATTGCTATTGTGAAAAAAATGGCAAAAATCCACCAAAGGATCGATTTCAGTGTTGAGTTCATATATAGATCGATATTTTCAATGGCAAAAATATCTTATTATTTTAATATAATTATGCAAATATGTTAAATTGAGTATATATTTTTTCAGGTATTCGCGTTTGTGAAATATACAAAATGAATTTTCGTTTGTTATTTGTCAGAGACATATAGTTAAAACAAATTGAGAATACGGAACCATATTTCTTCTTTTACTTCCTGTGCAAACAAAAAGGCGATGCTGATCCTTCTTTTTGCTGCATTAGGGATAAAAATGTTGTCAGCCCAGGAAATGCTTGGAATTGTCAACAGCAGCCGTTCAGGTATTTCCGGGTCAATTATTAATCCTGCTGTTTCGGTTACATCTCCGTTTTATATTGATATAAATATTTTTGCTATCGATGTTTTTGCGGAGAATAATTATATCTATATGGCGAAAGAAGAATACAGGTTTAAAAGGTTTTTGATGAAAAACACCCAATTCCCGACTCATGGGGAGGATAATAACCTTATTGTTTATGATTATTATAACAGCAAGGATAAAAAGGCCTATGCCAATATGCGTTTAATGGGGCCATCTTTTTCTGTTACCTATGGAAAGCATTCAGCAGCATTGATCACTGGGGCACGTGCAGTTATGTCAGCTAAAAATATTCCCTATGAAATAGCGAAGTTTGGCTTTGAACAGCTGGAGTACCCACCTCAGTATGATATCAATTATGTTGATAACCGTAATATTTATAATGCTGAAATGGCTTGGGCTGAATTTGGTTTGAACTACTCGTATGTAATTAAACAGCAAGGTCTTGATTACTGGGCTGCCGGAGCAACGATAAAGATTTTAAGGGGTTATGCTGGTGGGTATTTTGCTACTGAAAATATTGATTACATTCTCCCCGACCGGGATACACTTATAGTTCATAATCTAAATGCAGAAGCCGGTTATTCGCTTCCAATTGATTACGAAACAAATGAACTTTCGAATAGTCCATTATTCAAAGGTAAAGGTATTGGGCTGGATATGGGTGTTGTTTATGAAAAGAAAAAGAGATATGTCCGAAACGACAGGGTAAACAAGCTTTGTGCACAGAGTTATATTCCATACCAATATAAAATTGGTATTTCTTTACTCGATATAGGGAGAATTAAATTTAAGGATAATGCTGAAAGACTTGTATTAGACAATGTTTCAACATACTGGCCTGGTGTCAATTCTCTTGAATTCAACAATTTGAATGATTTTGCAAATACTTTAAGTAATCAGTTTTATGGTGATAGCTCGCAACTTTTGCAGGGAAATGAAATCAAAGTGGCTTTGCCAACAGCAGTAAGTATTCAGGCTGATTATAATTTCTCAGGCAACTGGTATATAAACGGTACAATGGTTTACCCGATACAATTTTCAAAATCAGGAATAATAAGGCCGGTATTATTTGGTTTGACGCCACGTTACGAAACGGCAATGTTCGAAGCCAGTTTGCCCCTCACTCTATACGACTGGACCAAGCCGCGAATTGGGATTAGCGCGCGCTTTCGTGGATTTTTCATTGGTACCGAAAAAATAAGCGGGTTTTTCCATTTTACTGATTTTACAGGACTCGACTTTTATGCGGGACTTAAAATATCCTTGCAAAAAGGAAACTGCAACAATGAACCATCCGATAATTGCGGTTACTCCGAATATAAAAAGTTCGTTAAGACTAAAAAAGAGAAAAAGGCGAAAAACAAGAAGATGGCGGAGTAATAAATTCCAGTTATTATCTAACCTGGACAAGCCAGAACCAAAAAAGATTTAAATATTGAATATCGAACAAGAAATATCGAATAATGAAGTAAAAAAAATGGAATTGAATAAATAATATTGATGATAGCAGTACTAATTTTATAGCTTCTTAACTTCGAAATTCATTATTCCTTGTTCATTATTCGATGTTATATATTTAGTTTGAAATATTCTATCAAAAATACACGAACATTGTTGTTAAGTCACCTAAATGCTAAATGTTTCCTGATCGAACAACGCTGAAATTTCAGCTTTCAGCTTTGGAAGATGGTTGATAACTATACTCCAAATCAGTTCATCCGATATTTTATCGTAGCCATGGGCAATTCTATTGCGGATGCCGATGATTTTTTGAGCATTCTCAAGTTTGAATTGTGTATCTTTCCTAAGTATTCGATTTGTAGCTTCTCCTATAATCTCTATATTCCGCTCAACTGTGCGTTTAGTTTTAATATCCTTTACATAAAGCTCAAATACCTTAGGCGTGTCCGATAAAAAGCTTTCAATATCTTCTATTGCTTGAAGTATATCATATCCAGGTTTTAATTTTAATATCCATAGATAAGTTGTTTTGTGGAGTCAATGCTCTGGCGCAAATAGGGATTATTTATTGCTTTATCTTCCAATAAATCAACATCGCGCTTAAGCACCTTTTCCAATGAATTTTTAAAATCAAAATAATTGTCAGCATAATCATACAATTCAACACCCTGAAAATCAACAATCAGATCAATATCGCTATTCGTTTTAAAACCTTCAGTCAAAACTGATCCAAAAACAAAAAGCTTATTTACTTTGTACGTTTTACACAAATCGCGTATTACAACAATATTTCGCTCAACCAAGTTCATTGTGCAAATATAATAACTTTAAAAGGTTCGAACTGTGGAACAGGAATAATTCCAACAGAATTATTAAACTGAAAAAGCTTTATTGATCCGAAGATAATGTATCGTATCCTCCTGATTAAGCACTCCATATACAATTGCTATTTCTTTGTAATCGGCAATT
>JBBQUX010000020.1:0-36864 GCA_038212135.1 Bacteroidales bacterium
ATCTGAGTTTTATACTGTCATTATATCTTTTTCCTTGTGTTCGAGGATTTTATCCACCTGCACAATAAAGCTATCAGTAAGATGTTGAATTTCTTTTTCAAGTACTTTAATATCATCTTCTGAAACTCCTTCTTTTTCAAGCTTTTTGGCATCTTCAACAGCCCCGCGACGGATATTCCGGATCGATACTTTGGCAATCTCCGCCTCACCTTTGGCTTTTTTGACCATTTCGATACGTCGCTCCTCAGTGAGTGCGGGTACCGCAATTCGTAAAATTTCTCCGTTATTTTGCGGATTAAATCCCAGGTTGGCATCCAGGATTGCTTTTGCCAAAGGGTTCAGCATATTTTTCTCCCAGGGCTGCACCACAATTGTACGGGCATCGGGGGTATTTATATTGGCGATCTTATCCACAGAAGTTGGATTTCCGTAATATTCAACCTTTACACCTTCGAGCATCTGCGGACTTGCCTTTCCGGTACGGAACTTATGAAATTCCTTTTCAAGATGAATTAACGCATGTTGCATGCTTTCTTTTATCTCTTCGATGATAAACTTGGCTTCTTCAGTCATGGATAATTGTTTTGGTAATGCAAAGTTAAAAAATGTAGTCAAATATTTGCTATATGAGTTGAAAAAGTAATAATTCAGCAGGTTTTAGGGGTTGGGAGTTGGGGGTTTTATGGGGTGAATACTGAATTCATATTTAAAAAAGCATGTTGTAAAACCATAAGGATTTCATTCCAATTGCAAAAAATATGAAAAATTTGCAAATCTCCTATTAAATTATCGGATTATAATATTGGATGCCAGATGTATAAAGAAATCTTTGTATTGCCTGAAACATAAAAATATGAAACCCTTCAAACCCTTCAAACTCCCTAAACCCCAAACCCTAAACCCTAAACCCCAAACCCTCAAATATGAATCAACGTCCCGCAATTATCCCCGCTCAGGATTTTTTGCAGATTACCTGCCTTGTGAACATCAAAAACAATTACCTGCATTTTGTTTTCAATACAAAGTGTAAAAGCAGTCATATCCATGATGCTTAATCCTTTGCGGTAGGCTTCATCAAAGGTAAGATTGTTGAATTTGGTTGCTGTGGGGTCTTTCTCAGGATCGGCAGAATAAACGCCGTCAACTCGTGTGCCTTTCAATAAAACATCGGCATGAATTTCGATAGCTCTCAAAGCGGCCGCGGTATCGGTCGTAAAAAAAGGATTGCCGGTGCCACCGGCAATTATCACGACTTCACCATTTTCGAGGCTGCTGATTGCTTTTGGGGCACTAACTCTTTCGGCTACCGGATCAACCGCAAGTCCTGAAAGAACTTTCGATTTTACCCCCACACTCTTCAAAGCTGATTGCAAGGCCAGGCTGTTGATAACCGTAGCAAGCATTCCCATATAATCGCCCTGCACACGATCGGTGCCAATATTGTTTCCTTTCAACCCACGGAAAATATTACCTCCGCCAAGTACCACTGCAACCTGTGTTCCAGTGCCGACTGCTTTTTTAATTTCATCGGAATACAAAGCAAGCATGTCAGTATCAAATCCTTGTCCTGAATTTCCTGCAAGTGATTCGCCGCTAAGTTTGAGTAAAATACGTTTATATTTCATAAGAGAGTTTATTCATTCATCAAATTAGTTTTCGCTCAGGATACTGCAATTTTTCAGCTTGTTTATGCTATCCAAAATATCATTTTTCCAGGAATTACCTGGCTATCAGCATCATTTTGGTTTCAGCCTCGTTTCCATGGCTTAGCCTGTAAAAATAAGTTCCAGCCGGAATGCCCGATAAATCTGCACTAACTATTTTTAATCCGCTCTCGAAATAATCTGAGGTGATGTTAGAAATTTTTCTGCCATAAAGATCAAACAAATCTATCTCCACCTTTCCAGGATTGGCCAGGCTAAAGGGAATGCTGGTTAAACCAGACACCACCGGATTTGGAAAATTCTGCCCTAAGCTGAAGGATTTTGCCATTTCATTTTTCTGTACTCCAACCGATACATCATAATAATTCATCGTAATACACCAATTCAGCAAAGCTCCGACCTGGCTTACCGCATCATCCTGAATCTTTAAAATCCAGTTACCGCTGATAGCTTTTACGTCATAAGTGCTAAGCGGCTGCTCAGGTTTAAAACTCCCGGTATACGGGGCTATTCCGCTTTTAATCGAAATCAGTGCTTCATCATCGAAAGTTGTATTGGTGAAATTGGAACCGCTGCCTCCATTATCTGAACTAAGGTCGATAGTTGTTCCGTCAGGTCCGATCAGTGAAAGGTTCAATGTTGAAACCCGGGTATGATCAATGTTAACATTCACATTAATGTCTTTAATGCCTCCGGCAAGTGTTATCTGGATAGTGTCGTAAATTGTGGATAAATCCGGAATTGCTTTCGGAACAGAGTTCGAACAATACGTTAGTGTATAATCAGGTGCTACAAGGTAAGTATAAGTCGTTTCCGGAGCTAAAGTGCCGGGTGGATTAATGCCTCTTCCTCCACGGGGAAGCGTTTCAATTATTATCCCTTCCTGATCCTGAACTGCAAAATAATAATTAACCGTGGTACCGAATGCTTGTCCTGGTATGGCGAATTTATAGGAGTTACCTGTTATTTCATCCGGATTCAGAACTTGGTAGCTGCCACCATTCAGGTTGTAATAAAGTCGGGGCATGTTAACACCATTAGCAATTGTTCGTGCCGAAATAGCAGTAAGCGATACCGTTTGCACTCCGATTCCTGATCCTGAAAGGATGGGTTGATGCTGGAGGCTCATTTTACAGTTCCAGCCTTCACTGGCGAGTCCTGCAATTGCCGCCTGAACCATACGGGTAAAATAAACAAGGTTTATATTGCTGAAATTATCCTGAGGAGTGTGATAATATGTATTAAAATCGTCGGGATATTCCTCTATGGCCAATATGGCAGGATAATTCTGATGCCAGAATGAAGCATGGTCGCTGGCTTCAATATCGGTGTACGTATAGGTAAACTCGGGCGTATAAATCTGCATTACTTCCTGATAATCTTTTGTTAATAACTGCGAAAGGGTATTAGTTCCCAACGTAAGCACATAATCGTTATTCGAATCCCAGGCAATCATATCATAATTCAAAACACCAATGATCTGAGTTCCATTTAATGCAGCACTGTCAGCATAGGCGGCACTTCCTACCAGTCCGATTTCCTCCTCATCCCATATTGCGAATTCAATGGTATATTCCGATGGGAAAGTTGCAAGCAATCGTGCTGCTTCAATAACTGCAACAACACCCGAAGCGTTATCGTCAGCACCAGGTGCAACTGCGGCTGTTGGCATATCGTCGTAATGAGCACAGATTATATACTTTTTATCAGGAAACTTTGTTCCTGTTTTCCATCCAAGCACATTGCGCCCCGTTGAGCTGTAATCCTGGTATCGTGCCTGGTAACCATATTCCAGGAACCTTTCAAGGACAAACTGTGCCGCAATATTCTGAATATTGTCAAACTGGTAATTTCGGGTGGTAATAGTCTTGGTTATACCTCCAACCATAACGGTTGTATCTCCCGAAAGCTGCCTGTCGAGCAATCCAACCGTGGATTCTGTCGCAAGACTGATTAAAGAATCTATCACCGGGCTGTACGCAATCGACAGTTGAGCCTGAGCTTTGTCTGAAATCTGAAAAAGCACTACCATCAATAAAATCAAATAAGCAGATCTTTTCATTCTCCGTTTGTTATAGATAAGTAAAGATATTTTTAGCCAGGAATTTACCGATTCCTACAATCTAAACTTCATCGCGGCCATGGCAAGCCTTATATTTCTTGCCACTTCCGCAGGGGCAAGGGTCGTTGCGTCCGACTTTCTTTTCAACCTTTACCGGGCCTGTAACTGTATTCTCAGAAGTTCGTTGACTAAGCACATCATTCCTGTCAGTTCGCAAACGGCTGGTGTCAGTCTTTTGCTGATGTGCTTCCTTTACCTGGTCAGCTTGCTGAACCGGCAGGTTGGCTCGCGAAAGGAACCCGATAATATCTTTATTTACCTTCTGAAGCATTGTTTTAAAAAGATTAAACGACTCCAGTTTATAGATAAGCAAAGGGTCTTTCTGTTCATAACTGGCCGATTGAACACTCTGGCGAAGTTCGTCCATTTCACGGAGATGTTCTTTCCAGGCATCGTCAATTATACCTAGTGTGATGCCTTTTTCTATGGCCAGCGACACTTCCATACCTTTGTCCTCGTAAGCTCTTTTCAAATTTGGAGCCACCTGCATCGATTTAATTCCATCAGTAATAGGGATGGCAATAAACTGGTAACGGGGATGATTTTCGTACACATCTTTTATAACAGGGTAAGCCAGTTCGGCAATACGCTTCGATTTATCGCGGTAGCTTTTATAAATGTGGTCGAAGAGTTCATCAGTCAGCTTGGTCTTGTTTCCTGATAAAAACTCCTTTTCTCCGAACGGGCACTCGGCAGCAAAAGTAGTTAGCAGTTCGAAAGTAAATCCTTCGAAATCTCCGTTATCCTGGTAATCGGAAACATAATTGTCACACAGGTCATAAATCATATTTGAAATATCCAGCGCCAGTCGTTCGCCATATAATGCCTGGCGCCGTTTGCCGTATATAACTTCCCTTTGCGCATTCATTACATCATCATACTCAAGCAAACGCTTACGAATACCGAAGTTGTTTTCTTCAACTTTTTTCTGAGCACGTTCAATACTCTTTGTGATCATTCGGTGCTGGATCACTTCGCCTTCTTTCAGTCCAAGGCGATCCATAATACCGGCAATGCTTTCGGAGCCAAACATACGCATCAGGTCGTCTTCGAGTGAGACAAAGAACTGCGAACTACCCGGGTCGCCCTGTCGTCCGGCACGTCCGCGCAACTGCCTGTCCACACGCCGCGATTCATGACGTTCAGTACCTATAATGGCCAAACCACCGGCTTCTTTTACACCGGGGCCGAGTTTTATGTCGGTACCACGACCGGCCATATTAGTAGCAATAGTAACGGTGCGGGTCAAACCGGCTTCGGCAACAATCTGTGCTTCACGCTGGTGAAGTTTTGCATTAAGTACATTATGAGCAATACGATCACGGGTGAGCATACGGCTGAGTAATTCAGAAATCTCAACAGAAGTTGTACCCACTAGAACAGGGCGACCTTTCTCGATCAATGATTTTATTTCGGTAATTACCGCATTGAATTTTTCACGTTTGGTTTTATAAACAAGGTCTTCATGGTCGCCACGAACAACAGGGCGATTGGTTGGAATTACAACCACATCGAGTTTATAAATATCCCAGAACTCACCGGCTTCGGTTTCGGCAGTACCCGTCATACCGGCAAGTTTACGGTACATACGGAAATAATTCTGTAGGGTTACCGTGGCGTAAGTCTGGGTAGCAGCTTCGATCTTTACATTCTCTTTGGCTTCGATGGCCTGGTGCAGCCCGTCGCTGTAACGACGGCCTTCGAGGATACGACCGGTTTGCTCGTCAACAATCTTAACCTTATTCTCCATTACCACGTATTCCACATCCTTCTCGAACAAGGCATACGCTTTAAGCAGCTGGTTTACGGTATGAATACGCTCCGATTTTACTGAATAATCGCGAAGAAGTTCAGTTTTTTGTTCCAGTTTCTCCTTGTCGGTGAGTTGTTTGCGTTCCATTTCGGCAATCTCGGCACCCACATCCGGAAGAATGTAAAACTTAGGATCATCGTATGATTTGGTAATCAGGTCGATACCTTTATCAGTAAGCTCAATGGAATTGTTTTTTTCGTCGATTACAAAATACAACTCATCGTCCATGATGTGCATATTTTTCGACTGCTCCTGCATATAGAAGTTCTCAGTTTTCAGCAGGATTGCCTTTATCCCAGGCTCGCTAAGGAATTTAATGAGGGCTTTGTTCTTCGGGAGTCCGCGAAAAGATCGCAACAGTGCTTCCCCTCCTTTTTTCTCATTATCGGATACTATTTTGCCATCGTCATTAAAAATAAGCAGGTTTTTAGCTTCCGAAAGCAATTTGGTAACCAGGTTCCGTTGCTCGTTATAGAGTTTGGTAATTTCCGGCTTCAAAGCTTCAAATTCCTGGTTATCGCCGCGGGGCGTAGGACCTGAAATAATAAGAGGAGTACGTGCATCATCAATCAAAACGGAGTCAACCTCATCCACAATTGCGTAATTGTGCGGACGCTGAACCAGTTCATCCGGGTTACGCGACATATTGTCGCGCAGGTAATCGAAACCGAATTCGTTGTTTGTACCATAGGTAATATCTGCAAGGTAAGCCTGGCGGCGCTCGTGCGAGTTAGGTTCATGCCTGTCGATGCAATCAACCCTCAGCCCATGAAATTCGAATAGAACGCCCATCCATTCCGAGTCACGTTTAGCCAGGTAATCGTTAACAGTAACCACATGTACCCCTTTGCCAGGCAATGCGTTCAGGTATATCGGCAGAGTTGCCACAAGGGTTTTACCTTCGCCTGTTCCCATTTCGGAAATTTTACCCGAATGCAGCACAATACCCCCGATCAGTTGCACATCATAATGCACCATATCCCAGGTTACCATGTTGCCACCGGCCATCCATCGGTTGTCCCAGTAGGCCTTATCTTCAACAATGTTTACGCTGTCCTTGCGGGTCGCCTGGTCGCGGTCGAACTGATTAGCTGTAACTTCGAGGGTTTCATTTTCCATGAAACGACGGCCAGTTTCTTTTACAACAGCAAAAGCGGCTGGTAAAATTTCAAGTAGTGTTTCCTGTGTCTTGCGGTATTCTTCTTTATCAAGGAAATCAATCCTCTTGTAGAGTTCTTCTTTTTCTTCAATATCGATATCGAAATCGCTGTCGATGCGTGCTTTGATAGTGTCAATCTCATCACGCTCAGCCTGAACGGCATCGGATATTTTCTGACGGAAAGCTAATGTCATGGCGCGAAGGCCATCGTTATCAAGGGATTGAAGTTTTTCGTATTCAGCTTTGGCCTTTTCGACCATCGGCATAATGTTTTTTATATCACGGTCGGATTTGGTGCCGCCCGAAATCATTTTCAGAAAAGTATTAAGCATTTTATAGAAGAATTAAGCGAACAAATTCTGTTCAATCAAACATGCAAAGATAATGTATTCCGGCAAAAGGCAACCAACGAGATTATCAGAACCGAAAACAGGAAAAGCATTGGCAAATACCGTACTAGGAGTAATACATTGTGCTTTTCACGACAAAGTGGCAGGAAGGGAGAAATAAATTCAAAATTCAAAGTGCAAAAATCAAATAGTAAACAGTAAAAATAATCTCGTCCACAATAATCCTACATGGTTTGAGGTCAATTGTCAGAGGTCATAGTAATTTCCTGAAAATCAATTCCATCAATCCAATTTCCCCCGTCTTTGAGCCTTTAAACAAATGCCCGAAACGAAACCGGGGCTCTGGTTTTGCCAGTGCCCCGATTGTTGTTGTTAATATTCATCTTCGTGAAAGAAGAAATCTTCTTTCGAAGGATAGTCAGGCCAAAGGTCTTCGATACTCTCGTAAATCTCGCCTTCATCTTCCAATTCCTGGAGGTTTTCGACCACTTCCATAGGAGCTCCTGAGCGAATACAGAAGTCCTGAAGCTCTTCTTTGGTAGCCGGCCAGGGGGCGTCCTCGAGTTTTGAGGCTAATTCTAACGTCCAGTACATATGCTTAAAATTAGGTTTAATTTTTTTGCAAAAATAATCTATTCAAAATCAAAAGCAATACCCTGTGTAATTTTGTGAATAACTTGTTATATATTAGGCGATTCACCTGCTTACTTAACACAAAAACAGCTAAATTGTGTATTGATTTACATACTTTTACTCCTCGAAAACGTCAGGTTTCCACGGTAAATCAGGTATATCGTTTACAAATGCCAGTTCCCTTGCCAGCACAAAAAGGTAATCCGAAAGCCTGTTTATATATTTGATTAAGGTTTCATCAACATCCATATCAGAAGCTACTTTGATAATGATACGCTCGCCACGGCGGCAAACTGTGCGGCACACATGACATAATGATACCAACGGATGGCCACCTGGTAATATAAAGGAACTTAAAGCCGGCAGATGCTCATTCATGGCATCAATTTCCCGCTCAAGCGTAAGCACATCATTTTCTGACAGTTGAGGCAGCGGCCTGGTAATTTGAGCATCCGGATCTGTTGCCAGCAGCGATTCGGCCGTAAAAAGGTTTTCCTGCACTTTCAGTAAAACTTCACGAATGTGCAAATCGGTAAGTTGATCGCGGAGATACCCGATAAATGAGTTAAGTTCGTCCAACGTGCCATAGGCTTCAATCCGCTCGTGGTATTTGGGTACCCGCGTACCGCCAATAAGCGAGGTTTCGCCTTTATCGCCGGTTTTGGTATAAATTTTCCATTCTTTTTCCATAATGTCATTACTGTAATAAGGGATGATGAATTAAATTCCAAATCCCAAAATCCAAATCCAAAATAATAAATATCATCATAACTTGTTTAATATGGATGGAACAATCAACTATGATTCTGCCGATTCATTAATTAAATATTCACATTGTTTTGCATCCCCAAATTGTAATTGATAAAATATCTTCAGAAAATAATGCGATTCACGCATTTCTTTAAGCGATATACCAGTTTTTGTTTTAACATCAGGTCTTGTAGGAGATCCTTTGGATTCTTCATTGTTTGCTCCACTCGATGTTGATGATTTTACAAGTTGCCGTTTCATATGCATACTTTCAACTGTATTTTTAACAGTCCGAAGATAAATGATTACATAAACAGCAAACTTCAGCAATCTTTCACAAAGATTATTTTTTACAGCCATAATTTCCTGATAGCAATTTTCCTTAAACCTTAAATTTCAGGTATATGAATCTAAGTATTTGAATCCGGGTATTTGGATTTTGGTATTTGGATTTTGGTATTTGGTATTTGGTAATTTATACACCTTTTAAAGACCAAACAAGTACTAATTGTTCATTTGCCGTAAAGAAGAAATAATATCTGTATTCTGATAATCGGCTGAAACCTGTCCGTCCATAAGGCGGATAATGCGGTGCGCATGACGAGCAATATCTTCTTCGTGCGTAACCAGAATAATGGTGTTACCGGCACGGTGAATCTGCTCAAGTACTCCCATTATCTCGTATGAAGTGGTTGAATCGAGGTTGCCGGTGGGCTCATCGGCAAGTATAATCGAAGGACTGTTAACCAGAGCCCTTGCAATAGCAACCCGCTGTCGCTGACCGCCCGAAAGTTCATTCGGTTTATGATGTGCCCTATCCGCAAGGCCAACACTCTCAATCACTTTGGTTGCCCGTTCGAGCCTCTCTGATTTCGAAAAACCAGCGTATATCTGCGGAAGCATAACATTTTCCAATGCTGAGCTTCGGGGTAAAAGATTAAAGGTTTGAAAAACAAAACCAATTTCTTTGTTGCGTATCCGGGCAAGTTCGTTATCGTTCAGTTTGCTTACATCCTGGTCATTGAGGATATATTGCCCGCTGGTAGGTGTATCGAGGCAACCGAGAAGGTTCATTAATGTTGATTTCCCCGAACCTGAAGGCCCCATCAATGCAACAAATTCATTTTTATAAACTGATAGTGTTACCGATCTTAAAGCTCTGACCAATTCGGTGCCAACCTTGTAGGTACGGGTAATATCGGTTAAGCGGATTATTTCCTTCTGGCTCATTTGTAAAACGGATAAAATGATTTAATAACAAAAGTAAATGATTTTACAATTTGAAAATCAGAATATTTGAAGCGATACTTGAATTGCATTTTCCAAGGTATTTTCAATTCGTACCGAAAGCTAAAACCTGATCACAAATTTCTGTTTACTTAATTCTTTCTTTAGAAATACAATTCCCATTCTGAAAAGGTCGATACTTACTGTAACCCGCTCGTGTTCTGATATTTCGTGCCAGGCTTTCTCCATTCCCGACGACCAGTGAATATCATCGAATACAAATACGGTATCATTATGTGCTATTTTCAACAGCATTTCAAAATTTGAAAGGGTTGCCTGGCAGGTATGATTCCCATCAATAAAGGCAAAATCCAATTTCCCGGCCTCACTGATAACATCCGGCAGTATTATGTCGAACCTTCCAATATTCAACCCTATATTCGTAACATTCAATAAATTGAAATTATTTACTGCCTGCTCAGATATTGTCGTACAGCCTTCGATAGTAAAGACTTTTGATCCTGGATTTGCCTTTGCCAGATACAATGTGCTGATTCCAAGCGATGTACCTAATTCAATAATTATATCTGGTTTAAAATGCTCAACCAGGCGGAATAGCAATCTTCCATACTTTTCAGTTACTGCACTTTTTCGCTCAATTGAGGCTACACTTTCGAAACGGTGTTCATAACTTTTAAGGCCCGAACCGGCTCCAAAATCAGTAATCTCGATGAGTTGCGATTTATTGAGAATTTTTTGCCTCAGTGCCTTAATTTCATCAAAGGCAGTATGATCTGTTCTGTTCCTTATCACATTGTCAACAAGGGAGTAAACAAATGGAGAGTGTACCGAGTAGCGTGTTCCTGATTTATTCAGGTAACGCAGGTAAGCTATTAGCTTAAATACTTTAGATATCATTATCAGTTTTAGGCGGGATGAAAAAAAAAAATCGCAAGTGAAACTATCCTTGTGTATTTTTGTTTCTTGCTAAACAAATACTGCTTTTCATGGTGTTTCAAAAAGCCGGTGCTAAAATAGAAAATTATCTGTCGCTTGTTAAATTTTCGCATACAATATTTGCGCTGCCTTTTGCATTGCTGGGGTTTTCGCTTGCAACAATACACCAAAGTGATACCTTAAGCTGGAGATTGTTGGTTCTTGTGCTGCTCTGCATGCTTTTTGCCCGAAATGCCGCTATGAGTTTTAACCGATGGGCCGACAGGCATATCGACGGAGTAAATCCTCGAACGGCACAACGTGAAATTCCTGCACAAAAAATACGGCAACAGTCGGCCCTGGCATTTTGTATTACTAATGCAGTTTTTTTTATTGTCGCGAGTTGGTTTATCAACCCCCTGTGCTTTTACCTCTCTCCCGTTGCGCTGATAGTAATATTAGGTTACAGCCTTACCAAAAGATTCACTGCATTATCACATTTCGTGCTTGGCCTGGGACTTGCCCTGGCACCTACAGGAGCATACCTGGCTGTAACCGGTACTTTCGACTGGATTCCGGTTATAATATCACTTTCAGTATTATGCTGGGTTTCGGGATTTGATATTATTTATGCCCTTCAGGATGATGAATTCGACCGCGAAAATCATCTTCGGTCGGTTCCGGTTGTTCTTGGCAGAAAAAGAGCACTTGAATTATCTTTGGTTCTTCATATTTTCACAACATTGCTTTTGGTACTTGCCGGATTGAAAGGCGATTTTAAAACTATATACTGGATCGGCTTGGGGATATTCACAGTTTTGCTTTTTTACCAGCACACCATAGTGAAATACAATGATCTGCGACGTGTGAATATGGCTTTCTTTACGCTAAACGGGATTGCAAGCGTTGTATTTGCAATTTTTGCAATTACTGATCTGATTTTATAAAATCAGGATTTCAGATTCACACCTGGTGTAACAACTTTTTTAACTGCCTTGTCGAAAAGTAATTTATCGGCTGGATGAAATTCGAATTCAATTGGAGTGTAAAAAATCGGCAGGGCACTTAAAATAGCTTCCGACTCAGCATTCTGCAAACGCTTTGCATCTTTTTCGGTGGTAACAATAATTTTACGTTTCGTAGGCAGAGTTGTGTATCTATCCTTTAGCATCAGCAAATCGTTCGGAGTAAAAACGTGATGATCAGGAAACTCCATCAGTTCAAGGTCGGTGCAGAACCTCCGGAGGTACTCTTCCATAGGGCCGGGATTGCCGATACCTGTCAGCAGAATGATTGAATATACATTTTCTATTTTAGATGTAAAATCACAGGAATTCCGATAAACAGGTTTAAAATCCAGGTAATTGATGTACGAAAAACAAACCAACTGCCCGGGAAAAGGCTTGATTTCCTCAATCAATTGTTTTCTTACGATAGGTGAGAATATCCGGGGCGTTTTTGTAACAACAATAATATCAGCACGTTTGCGTCCCGAAATATGTTCGCGTAACTTGCCGAAAGGCAAAAGCCAGTCTTGAGTAAAAAGCTTGAAATAATCAGTTACCAAAATTGACAATTCAGGTACAACATACCTATGCTGGAACGCATCATCGAGAATTACGGCGTCGAGGCCGGCAATTTCCTTTATCAACCTTCCGATGCCTTCCCGCCTGCTCTCGCATACAGCTACTTTCAGATTCGGAAATTTGTGATGATACTGCAAAGGCTCGTCGCCAAGTGTTTCAACAGTTTCATTTTCACCTGCTAATCTATATCCCTTTGTTTTTCTTTTATATCCGCGGCTCAGGGATGCCATCGTAACTGTGTTGCCCGCAAGCCTCACAACATATTCCACTAATGGTGTTTTTCCCGATCCACCGGAAATAAGGTTACCGACTGCTATAACCGGGATTTTAAATTTCTCTGATGGTAATACCCTGATATCAAATAAAATATTCCGGACTTTTGTAAGCAGTCCGTAAAACACAGCAAAAGGAAAAAGTAAAATTCTGAAGGCTTCCATGTGATAAAGATACAAACTTTTTCAGCTGAACGATACAAGTTTTACTTTGAAAATTATTGAATTTGCAAAAGTCAGGTCACTTTTACAAGGCAGTATCATAGTAAATCGACTAATTCGCATTGCAGGAATCATGTTAATTTGCATTAAAGCGGCTTTTTATTAATTTTACAGTCTCTCCATCAAAAATACATTTCAGGAATGAACCTCGCCGAAATTACAGCATTTATAAATACTGAGATTCCATTAGCCTTGCAAGAAAGCTATGATAATTGCGGGTTGCTTATCGGAAATATTTCTGATACAATTACAGGTGCTTTAATCAGCCTTGATGTTACGGAAGAAGTTATTAACGAAGCCGTTCAGAAGAACTGTAACCTTATAATTTCGCACCATCCTCTGATTTTTTCGGGCATAAAAAGCCTTACCGGACGAACCGATACCGAACGAATGGTAATTCGGGCTATAAAGGAAAACATCGCTATTTATGCCCTTCATACCAACCTCGACAACCATTTTGAAGGGGTAAACAGTTTCCTTTGCGGTAAACTTGGCATCAGAAATGCGGACATTCTTAAGCCCATGCCTGATATGTTACGCAAGCTTGTTACATATTGTCCGCCTTCACATGCCGGGCAGGTACAGGCAGCCATATTTAAAGCCGGTGCGGGTGAAATAGGCAATTATGACAATTGCAGTTTTAGTTCGCAGGGTGAAGGAACATTCAGGGCGCATACCGGGGCTAATCCATTCGTGGGGGAAATAGGAAAACTGCATACAGAACCTGAACTACGTATCGAAACAATCTTCCCGGCATACCTCGAAAATGCGGTTATTACTGCCCTCAGGCAGGCACATCCTTACGAAGAAGTTGCATATGATATTTACCCTTTGATCAATTTAAATAACCGTATTGGTGCCGGAATGATTGGAAATCTTGAGCAAGCTATTGACGCAGAAGATTTTTTGATACATGTAAAAAAAATCCTTCAGGTAGGATGCATCAGGCATACAAATTTTAAAAATAAAAAGGTCAGGAAAATTGCCCTTTGCGGAGGTTCAGGAAGCTTCCTGATAAAGGATGCAATGTCCTGTAAAGCTGACATTTACATGACTGGAGACATTAAATATCATGACTTTTTTATTCCTGACAATCAAATGATTTTAGCGGATATCGGTCATTACGAAAGCGAACAATTTACAAAAGAACTGATATATACCTTATTAAAGAAAAAATTTACTACTTTTGCACTCTTTATTTCCGGAACCAGCACCAATCCGGTTAATTATTTGTAAATCAACATAAAACATCATAATCTGCTATGGCAAAAAGCGTTGCTAAACCAGCTGAAACAAACGGAGAAGATATTAATAAGGCTGCAAATGTTATCGGAACAAGCGAAATTGTTGAAAATCCTGCTTCAAAAGAGCATGAAAGAGATGAAATTGATATTTCGATCGAGAAAAAACTTATTGCATTATACACCCTACAGCAAAATGATTCGAAGATTGACCGTATAAAAATTGTACGTGGCGAATTACCGCTCGAAGTGGAAGATCTTGAAGATGACGTTGCAGGCCTCGAAACCCGTATCGACAATTACATTCAGGAAATTGAATTGCTCGAAAAGCAGGTTTCGGATAAACAGCAGTCCATTAAAGAAAGTCAGACTCTTATTAAACGCTATGAAGAGCAGCAAAACAACGTGCGCAACAACCGCGAATACGATGCGTTAACCAAAGAAGTTGAATTCCAGAGCCTCGAAATACAATTATCCGAAAAACGCATCCGTGAATTCAGTGCTCAACTCACCATGCGTAAAGAAGAAGTAGAAAGCGCGCAAAATGAACTCAACGACCGCCGTAACGACCTGGAAGCCAAGCGTAGCGAACTTACTGACATAGTTGCCGAGACCGAACTCGAAGAAAAAGAACTTATTAACAAATCGGATCAACAGCAAAAACTTATTGAAGAACGACTTCTGGTCGCCTACAAACGTATCCGCAAAAATGCCCGTAACGGCCTTGCTGTTGTACCTGTTGAACGCGATGCATGTGGCGGATGTTTCAGCTATATTCCTCCGCAACGCCAGCTCGATATTAAATTACACAAAAAAATTATCGTTTGCGAATTCTGCGGGCGTATTCTGGTTGACAAAGAACTTGCAGATTCAATTCAGTAAAGTAAATATTACGTTTAAAAGCCGGGTAATTTGTTATCCGGCTTTTTTTTGTTCAGGGAAAGTGCTTTTTTACTCTTTCCCGGTGTATAAGAGGAAAATAAAACAGGAGTATCTTTATCTGTAGCGTATTCTGGCTTTAACAGCAATATAAATTGTAAAAAAAACAATTCGCGTTTTCGATTCGTTTGCATTTTTTTTATTTATTTGTATAGTTAATCTTTTTATTAATATTATTCTAAAAAATTATCCATATGAGAGTATCATTAAGTCACATTTCTGTAATCGGATTTCTGTTTTTCTCGGCCTATGCTAATGCACAACCGAACATACAGGTCAGGCAATTTAAACTTGATAACGGGCTTACCGTCATATTAAATGAAGATCACCTGAAACCTGAAATTTTCGGGGTAGTTGTTGTAAAAGCAGGAAGTAAAAATGATCCTTCCGACGCAACCGGGCTGGCACATTACCAGGAACACATGCTTTTTAAAGGAACTGATGAACTTGGCACAACCAACTGGCAGGAAGAAAAACCTCACATTGATAAAATATTTGCACTTTACGATAAACTGGCTGTTACCAAGGATGAAAAAGAACGCAATGAAATCCAAAGCCAGATCAACGAAGAATCGTTACTGGCAAATGAATATGCAATTCCCAACGAATTAAGCAATATCATCAAAAGTTCGGGTGGCACTAAGCTTAATGCAAATACCAGTCCCGACAGAACAGTTTACTTTAATGCATTTCCATCGAACCAGATTGAGAAATGGCTCGAAATATACAGCCATCGTTTCATAAACCCGGTTTTCCGAGGTTTCCAAAGCGAACTTGAAGTGGTATATGAGGAAAAAAACAGATATGCCGATATGTTTCAGATTGCGCTCCTTGAAGAATTCAACAAACAGGCTTTCAAAAATCATCCTTACGGGCAACAGACTGCATTAGGTACTGTTGACCATTTAAAGAATCCATCACTTACCAAGATGTATGTATTCTTTAAAACCTATTATGTAGCCAATAATATGGCTCTTGTGCTTTCAGGCGATTTTAATACTGAAGAAATAATACCTGTTATCCGTGAGAAATTCGGAAGATTAAAATCAGGGGAAATCCTGCCAAACCCGGAATATATTGAGGCACCTTTTAAAGGAAGGGAACTCATCGAAAAGAGGCTTTCGCCAATAAAAATTGCAATACTAGGTTTTCGCACTGTGCCAAACGGACATCCTGACAAAACAGCTCTGGAAGTATGCAATGGAATACTTTCGAACAGCAACGAAACCGGCCTTCTCGATAAGTTGTCAATTGATAATAAACTTATGGGTGCTGTCTTAGTGCCGATGAGTTACAATGATCAAGGAATGGCTGTGTTCATTGTTATCCCGAAAATTGTTGGCCAAAAACTGCAAACTGCGGAGCAAATGGTACTGGCTGAACTTGAAAAACCCGGCAAAGGAGAATTTGATGATTCAATGCTCGAGGCAGTTAAAAATCAGCTATATATCAAATTTGAAACCAATATGGAATCGGTAGCCAATAAAGCTATTTATCTTGCTGAATTATTCGGGAAAAATGAAGATATGAAGGAGATAAATGAATACTCCGAAGAAGTTAGAAAAATCACCCGGGAAGATGTTATCAGGGTAGCCAATAAATATTATGGGAAAAACTACCTCGCCTTTTATTCGAAAATGGGGTCCCCTAAAAAAATAAAGATTGATAAACCCGATTATAAACCAGTACTAAAAAATGGTGATGCAAAATCAGAATACGTAAAAATGTTTGATCAGATAAAAGTAAAAGAACCGCTGGTAAAATATATTGATTTCGAAAAGGACATATTTACTGCTAAACTGCAAACCGGGGTTGATTTTTATTCAGTAAATAACCCGTTGAATGATATTTTTTCGTTAAAAATTAAGTTCGGTATCGGCAATCAGAAAATGTTGAAACTGAATTATGCCGCCCAGATTATAAATTATTCAGGAGTTAAGGGGAAGGGGGTTTCAGATTATAAAAATGAATTTGCAAAAATAGGTTGCACTTACGGAATCAGCAGCGACAACAGCTACCTGATGGTTTCACTTGAAGGATTGGAAGCAAATATGCCACAAGCTTTAAAACTGATCAATGAACTGTTTACTTCGCCGGAATTAGATAAAGAGAAGTTAAAGATTCTAATCGAAGGCGAAAAGGCCAGCAGGAAAATGGAACGCTCGGATCCTGATAATGTTGCCGATGCTATATTCCAATATGTACAGTTTGGGAATATGTCATCCTATCTTAACAGATTGACAATGAAAGGGATAGAAGCATTGAATGCAGATTCTTTAGTTTCCCTTTTTCAAAAAGCCCTTACTTATGAATGCGAAATACATTATACAGGAAAATCGGCTCCTAAGGAAGTCATGTCGGTTATTGAAAAAAGTATCTCATTCAGTCCGAATCCGCTGAAATCCGAATCTCCTGTTGTGCTGGAGAGCATTCAATACAATGAAGGACAAGTGTTTTTGGTCGAAAAGAAAAAAGCAGTTCAAAGTAAAGTATATTTATTTGCCAACGGGCAGGATTATTCTATAACCCAGCAACCCTATATTGATGCTTTTAACCTGTATTTTGGCGGTGACTTTTCAGGATTGGTATTGCAGGAAATACGCGAATACCGATCGCTTGCCTATACTGCCGGAGCAAAATTTAAAGTGCCGGAATTAAAAGGAAAACCTGTCAATTTCGCTGGATATGTCGGAACGCAGACCGATAAAACTTTGGAAGCTTTAACTGTATTTGCAGGCTTGATACATACCATGCCCGAGAAGAGCGATAGATTGGAACTTATTAAACAATATGTCTCACTTTCGGCTCTGACCGACCGCCCGAATTTTAGGGAACTTAGCGAAACTAAAGTAAAATGGAGGCAGCAGGGATATATAGATGATCCGCTGAAAGTAAACATGCCGAAATACAGGAACCTGACTTTTGATGAAATAATCACATTTTATCGTCAAAACCTTCAGAATAAAGCAGTTGTTTATTCACTCGTGAGTGATCCGAAAAAAATAAATATAAATGAACTCGGAAAATTTGGAAAGGTCACAAAAGTGAAGGAGAAGAGTTTGTTTAAATAATAGTGGTAAGCGGAAAGGCAATTCGTTCGTTATTCGATACGTTTTGCTTCCGCACACAATGGATTGATCTTATGCTTTTACTTAGCACAGTGATCCACCTGATATAGCAATATAGCAGGTTGATTTTTCTAAACAATAAATCTGCTATTACCCGACAGGTGATTTTGATAAGCAAATATTTCGGATATTTGCATTCGCAAGTATTATACAGATGATTATCATTCAATGAGATACACCCTTATTATTTTCTTCCTGATAGCTGTATCTCCGGTGGCAAAGGCCGCATTTACATTTAATGAAAACTGCAAACAAGCATACACCGATGTAATGTGCCTCAGGTTCAGGCAAGCTGATGACCGGATGCAATCGGAGAAAAAGCTAAATCCGGAAAACCAGGTTCCCTATATTATTGATAATTATATTGATTTCTTAAAAGTACTAATCGGGGAAGAAGAGAAAGACTATATCCGCTTAAAAGAGAATAAGGAAATACGCCTGCAAAAACTCGCCAAATCAGGAAAAGACTCGCCCTGGTATCTATACAGCCAGTCGGTGATTTATTTGCAATCGGGAGTGGCAAGGATCAAATTCGGCGAGTATGTGAATGCAAGTCTCGATATCAACAGGGCCTATCGCCTGCTGATCGACAACGAGAAAAAACACCCCGGTTTCGTGATGAATAAAGCAGGTCTGGGAATTCTGCATTCGCTTATCGGAACAGTTCCTGAAAAGTACCGCTGGGCAACCCGCTCGCTTAATTTCGAAGGCACCATTCCGCAAGGCAATGCAGAAGTAAAGGAAGCATATAGGCAGGTTGCCGCCGAACCTCTGCTACAATTCTTATTGCCCGAAACCGCTTTCCTGTTTACTTTTGTTACGCTGAATCTTTCGGCTGATATCCCCTCGGCATTGGCTCTGGCAAATAAATTTGAAGATTCGCCGGTAGCTCCGCTGCTGAAAGAAAGTCCTCTGCTGATTTATGCATTCGCAAATATTTATTCAAGGGCCGGTGAAAACGATAAAGTAATCAAAATACTCACTGAATGCCCCCGCACCGCCGACAGGTATAACTTCTGTTACCTCGACTATATGCTGGGCGTTGCCAAACTTAACCGTCTCGATGCTGATGCCTGCTATCCCATCCTTAAATTTTTAGGGAATTTCAAAGGTAAAAACTACATCCGTTCAGCCTATATGCACCTTGCATGGTATTACCTTATTCAAAACGACAATAAGAATTACAATATTTATATTCAACGTATTAAGCTCAGGGGCAACGACCAGGTTGATAACGATCGCGAAGCCCTTTCGTTTGCCGAACAAAATATAAAACCTGATTTGCAACTCTTGAAAGCACGACTTCTTTTCGATGGCGGATACTATGCAAGAGCTATTTCGGAACTTGAAGGCTATAAATCAGACAATACAAAAAATGAACTTGAACATACGTACCGTCTGGGCCGTATATACCATAACTGGGGCAAGACAGATGAAGCAATATCATCTTATAAACAAACTATTAAAGCCGGAGAAGAGCTGCCATACTATTTTGCGGCCAATTCATCTCTTCAACTTGGCTTGATTTACGAAAAACGAAAGGAATATGATCTGGCTAAAAAGTACTATTCGAAAGTTCTCGATATGGATTTTAAAGAATACCAGTTTAGTATCAGCAATAAAGCGCAGGCCGGGTTGAACAGGATAAAGGGGAAATAAATTTGTAATAGTTTCTGGGTTTCAGGTTTGAAATGTTTCGGGTTTGGAGAGTTATGGGTAAAACCATTTCAACTCTTCAAACCCTTCAAACCCTTCAAACTCTTCAAACCCTTCAAACCAATAAATTTATACTTCTCAACCCTTCCCAGGTTTATACCCGGAAATCTTCAGAATTTCCTGCGAATCCGTATTTTCCATCAGTTGTTTTAAAGTAATATTATCAGCCTCTTTCATGTAGGCTCTGACAATCTGCCAACCCATATAAACGCCAAGCCTGCCAGGCGATTCGGCTGCAAAACCAGCGGTAAAAGGCGCATCGGTCATCAGTTTCGAAACGCCCTGCGGATCAGATGAAAACAGCAACTGATGTTCAATCATAAAAGCCCAAACATCTTTTTCATGTGCACTACTCCAGATAAACTGATCGGTAGTGTAACCGATTTTAAATTCATCCTTTACATCGGGCAATGTTACATCAAGAAAATACAATGCTTTGCCTGCTGCTATCATCTGGTCGAGTAAGGTATTTCGTTTTGCATCTACGCGAACAATATTGTCGGACACAGCCAACATGCATTTTGGCAAAATATGGTCAGGAGTAAAACGGTTGATTTTATATTTTGGAAGACCCGCTTTTAAGTATGCATCAACATCGCTTCCCAGAAAAACATCTAAGCCAATGGCCATCGCCGTATCAAAAAAGTATACCGGGTTTTCGATATCAAGGCCTGAAACATAAGTATAAACCTGGGGTATCGGTTTTTCGGGATAAGCCTGCCTGTATCGGTCGAAAGCATCTGTCAGCCCTTTTTCGAGAAAAGTAACCTCAGGAAATTTTACCGAAGTGAGATCGTACAACTCCTTTATATTCTTATCATTTAAAAAATTATAAATCCGGAGAATATTCATCGTATCCTGCCACTCGTTACCGAGGAAAAAAGTATAATCCTTACTCAATAAAGCCATTCCCTGCCGGAGGTTATTTTTATCCAGAGCAAAAAGTGTTTTTTCGTACCGTTTTATTACAATTTTACTTTCAGCTACCTGGATATCGGGCTGCGAAGGCATCGCGACTTCGGTATTTTTGCTTTTGCAAGATGGGAAAATAATGAGAAAAAAAAATGGCAAAAAAATTATCGTCCTGTTCAGAAAAGTATTATTCATCTGTTTATCAGTTATTTTGTAAAAAAATATTAAAGTAATTTTATTCCCAGGCTAATAGTAAACGTATTCTGTTTCAGTTCAAAATTACTGGTACCGTCGTACATATTTTCGATACCTAGCTCGTAGCGAACATCCAAAGTCAGGAACAACACATCAAGTCCAACACCCGTTTGTACTGACCAGAGGCTGTTTTTCAGATCGTCAACAGATTGGATGGGCCACAATTTATTCATTTCAGATAGATCAAGATTTTTGTTGAATAGAAAAGTAAATGCCGGACCTGCCATTATACGAAGGTTCAAGCGGTTACTGTTAATCAGTTTAAGACCAATCAGGGCAGGGATTTTAACTGATTTAATCGTCATATCCTGGCTCAGAAGAGCGGACGAAGTGCTTTTATTCAGGTTCCCGTTTACTAACTGGTAATTCACTTCCGGTTGAAAATAAACTTTCTTCCCTATACGCATAAATGCACCTATCTGAAATGAATTATTGATCCCTGATTGAATGGAATCAAAATTATTGGTCAGCGTGTTTGAATTGTATCCAATCTTTGGCCCAAGACTGAAAGATGTTCCCTGTGACATAGCAGATGATACTAAAGCTACTAAAAACAACAGAAGAAATATTTTTTTCATGTCCGGTTTTATTCCTAAAACGTTTAATATTCAAAGTTATTATTCAGCCCTTATCTATGAGTCAGAGCCTAAAATCAATCTTGTTTATACATTAATTTTGCTAAATGGAAACATTTTTGCACGATCTTTGCACTCAAATATTTTAAACTTATCGAAAAATTATGAAAACGAAAATTACTTTAGTACTACTTTTATCTTTAGTTACTTACGCGGCCAATGCACAATATCCGCCTTATTATTTCGGATTAAAAGCTTCTCCGCAACTGAGCTGGATGAAACCCAATGTTGACAATTACGAAAGCGATGGAGTAAAAGCAGGCTTTGAATGGGGATTTATCGCCGAATTCAATTTCACCGAAAACCATAGCATTGCAACCGGTTTTAATATGCTGTTCAACGGAGGAAAGCTTAAGTTCCCGGCAACTCAGGAAGCCAAAACAGGCTCGATGAGCAGGGAATATTTTTTGAAATACATTGAGGTTCCGCTAACGCTCAAAATGAGGACGAATGATATGAATGGAATGCGTTTCTTTGGACGAATCGGTTTAGGAACAGCTTTCAGGATAGGCTCCAAAACAGTTGATACATTTTCTCCCGAAAGTGGTTCGTCTACCACAGGTTCCAAAACAAATTACGATAATATAGCTTTTGCCCGAGAGTCGCTCATCGTTGGATTGGGTACGGAATACGAAATTAAAGAAGGTCCGAAACTTGGTGTGGAACTCGTTTTTAACAACGGGTTCACCAATATCCTGACCGGAAAAAATACTGTTGACACATCTGTAAATGAAAAAGCAACACCGAATTTCTTCGAACTCGCTTTTTCGGTGCTCTTCTAGAATTAAATATTTTTCATTTTTAAGCCCGGGTATTCATCCGGGCTTTATTTTTGTATAAAAGTTACACCATGCGTATTGCACTTGCACAACTTAATTACATCATCGGCGATTTTGACCTTAATACAGCCAAAATCATTGATGCTATCGAAAATTGCAGGCAGCAAGGTGCCTGCCTGGTTGTTTTTGCAGAACTGTCAGTCTGCGGTTATCCGCCACGCGATTTCCTCGAATTCGATGATTTTATCGAGAAAAGTTATAAAGCGGTTGATACTATTGCTGAACATTGCAAAGGAATTGCTGCAATTGTGGGTGCGCCGTCGCGTAATCCTGATATAAAAGGCAAGAACCAGTTCAATTCGGCATGGCTGCTGGCCGGGGGTAAAGTTCAGGCACTGGCGCATAAAGCACTGCTTCCCACTTACGATATTTTCGACGAATACCGTTATTTTGAACCAAACCGCAATTTTAAATGCGTTGAATTTCAAGGAATTAAAATTGCACTCACAATCTGCGAAGATATCTGGAACCTTGGACCCGATCCGCTTTATGTTTCAAATCCGATGGATGTTCTCGCTGCGCAAAACCCTGACCTGATGATCAATATCGCAGCTTCACCATTTAATTATGATCAGCAGAAAACAAGGAATGAAATACTGAGTAAAAATACTACTCAATATAAAATCCCTCTGGTGTATGTAAACCAGGTTGGTGCGCAGACAGAATTATTGTTTGATGGAAATTCCTGTGCAATTGACGGCAACAGCGATCTTGTTGCAAGTTGCAGATCTTTCGGTGAAGATATTATTTTGGTTGATTTCAACCCTGATGCTAAAACTCTAACTTCTGAAACGCCGGTAGTAAATGAAAATCCATCCAAAACAGAACTGATTCACAATGCCCTTGTGATGGGAATCAGGGATTATTTTGGAAAAATGGGATTCACTAAAGCAATCCTTGGCCTTTCGGGAGGGATTGATTCAGCTGTAACACTTGCCCTTGCTGCTGAAGCGTTGGGAGAGAATAATGTATATGCTGTTCTTTTGCCTTCGGAATTTTCAAGCAACCATTCTGTTAATGATGCTGTTTCATTGGCTATAAACCTGGGTTGCAAATACGATACAATCAGTATCAAGGATGGATACAATTCCATTCTCGGATCACTTGAACCTTATTTTAATAATTTGCCTTTCAATGTAGCCGAGGAAAATATACAGGCACGTGTAAGAGCAGTTCTGCTGATGGCTTTGGCAAACAAATTCGGATATATTTTACTTAACACTTCCAATAAAAGCGAGGCAGCAGTTGGTTACGGAACTTTGTATGGCGATATGTGCGGAGGCATTTCGGTATTGGGTGATGTATATAAAACTGAAGTTTACGAACTTGCACATTTCATAAATCGTGAAAAAGAAATTATTCCTGTAAACAGTATTACAAAACCACCATCAGCTGAACTTCGTCCCGGCCAGAAGGACAGTGACTCACTACCGGAATATGATCTGCTCGACAGGATTTTATACGATTATATTGAACTGCGCAAGAGCCCTGCCGATCTTATCGTATCAGGTTTCGACGAAGCCGTTGTGAAACGCGTGTTGCGGATGGTAAATATGAACGAATGGAAGCGTCATCAGACTCCACCAATTTTGCGTGTTTCGCCCAAGGCTTTCGGCCAGGGTCGAAGGATGCCGATTGTGGGGAGGTATTTGTCATAAATGAATGATCCGGCATGTAAACACCGGTTAACCGGAACTTCTGTCATTTCTTTCAAAATGGCATCCAGAGTTGACATAATTATATGATTTTCAACAAAGTTAATCAAAAATAAACCTGATTTTTTGTGTGTGGTCTGAAATTCCTATGACGGGTTAATTTTATAGTACGAAAAAGGCGCAAACCGGTATTCCTGTCATGCGCCGTCTTGACAAGTTCGCTTAACTTCAATAGAAATTCTCATCGGCATTAAAACCGGAATTACATATTGATCGCTTCCACCGATTTAATTTCCGGTAAAGCTTTCCGCATGGCATCTTCAACACCATTTTTTAAGGTCATCCGACTGAAAGGGCATGAACCACAGGCACCCTGGAGTTCTACATTTACAACATTGTCGGTTGTAAGTTCAACGAAACTGATATCTCCTCCGTCAGCCTGAAGGTATGGACGGATCTGCTCAATAACATTGCGTACTTTGGTTTCTAATTCTGACATATCTTTATGTTTTATTGGGTTGATTAACATTTTGAATTCCAGCGACTTTAAAAACTAGGATTTTATCTCAACAACTTTTGTTGGATCTATGCTGGCATTGCGGATGGCGATCTGTTGTGCCACTGATTCAGCCAATTGTCGGAATGCAATTGCAACAGGTGAAGTTGCATCAAGGGTTGCAACAGGGCTTCCGCTGTCACCCGATTCGCAGATACTCTGTACAAGAGGAATCTGACCAAGCAAAGGCACACCGATTTCTTCGGCAAAACGCTTGCCTCCTTCTTTACCAAAGATATAATATTTGCTTGCGGGCAATTCTGCCGGAGTAAACCAGGCCATATTTTCGACAAGTCCTAAAACCGGCACTTTTATACTGTCAGTAGTAAACATATTGTAGGCTTTGCGGGCATCTGCCAGCGCAACTTCCTGGGGCGTAGTAACAATTGCAGCACCGGTCACGGGAACTGTCTGAACCAAAGTGAGATGTATGTCACCTGTTCCGGGCGGCATATCAATTACCAGGTAATCGAGTTCGCCCCAGTCGCCGCCGGTAAGCATTTGCGTAAGATAATTGGATGCCATGGGACCACGCCATACCAGAGCTTTTTTAGGATCGACAAAGAAACCAATTGATAAAAGCTTAACTCCATATTTCTCAATTGGTTCGAGTATAGTCCGCCCATTTTCCTCACGGGCATTCGGACGGGCATTTACCAGGTCGAACATCAGTGGCACCGAAGGCCCGTAAATATCAGCATCAAGCAATCCAACTTTGGCTCCCAGTAGCGATAGCGCAACAGCCAGGTTAGCAGCAACAGTTGATTTTCCCACTCCACCTTTACCCGAAACAATAGCAATAATATTTTTTACTCCTTTTAATAATGTATCATCCGGTCCACGCCGGGTGGTTGTACGTGATGTTAACTCAACATTAACTTCCGCATACGGATCAACCCTGCCCTGAATGGCTTTTACACAGTCGTTCTTCATTTTGTCTTTCATCGGGCATGCCGGGGTAGTAAGAACAAGTTTAAAGCTTACTTTCTTCCCGTCAATTTCAATATCCTCGATCATGCCTAAGGACACAACATCTTTATGCAGATCGGGGTCATGAACGAATTTCAACGCATTGATTATCTGATCCTTGTTCATTTCCATTTATGTAATTCTTATTTTTATTTAGAACGTGTAAAGATAGATCATTTAATGATATATACTAAATTATACCGAATATTTTAAGGCTGCTGTATTATAATTTGATGTGCTGGAAAAGTAAAGATATCAAAACAGTTCCATGAATTAATTCGAAAATTGATTCAGTATTTATCTCTTTGTACTTTTTGCATAAGTAGCATATTCGCCCATTGCTTATTTTTAAAGGAGCTCATGAGATCGCTGCGCTAAGTTGGTTCTTTTGTGTCATGACAAAAGAACAAGAAAGAAGAAAAAAAAAACCGAACATTGACACATATTTTCTGTCCAGCACATCAAAATAATATTTAGCCGATTTTAAGTACCATGTTACTGAAACATAAATTTGTAAAAAAAAATATCAGATTCAAAAAGAAAATCCTCTCTGATGCCTGCATGCACCGGAGAGGATTAATTATACCTGCTAAGTCATTTTTATTTCAGGGATTACCTTACAAATAAAAGTTCACGGTATTTGGGCAGGGGCCATTTTTCGTTGTCAACAATCAATTCGAGTTTGTCAACATGATAGCGGATTTCATCGAAGAACGGGAAGATAATTGTTGCGTATGCCAAAGCCTTTTCGCGGGCATCCTCAATGGTGTTTGCTTGCTTGCGGGCTGCAATCATTTCGCTTACTTTGGTTTCAACAATTTCGATATGTTCCGAAATCTCCTTGATCAGTTTAAGCCTGCGGGATGCAAGTGCTTGATAATCTTCCTCATTGTAAAGATTTTTGAGACCCTGAGTACTGCTTATCAGCATTGCCTGGTATTCAATTACTGTAGGCAAAATGTGATTCATTACTAAATCGCTTAAAACGCGGGCTTCAATCTGAACCTTTTTTGAATACAACTCATGGCGCACTTCGGTTCGGGCTTCCATTTCAATATCCGTATAAACATTGGCACGTTTGAAAAGCTCACGCGTTTGAGGTGTTAAATATGCATCATAAATCAGAGGCACAATGGCTTCGCAATCGAGGCCACGCTTTGCAGCTTCTTCCTTCCATTCATCACTGTATCCATTTCCATCAAAGCGGATCGGTTTCGATTTTTTAATCAGGCGGCGAAGTACCTGTAAGATAGCTTCATCTTTCTTAACTCCTTTTTCTATTATTGAATCCACTTCTTCTTTAAAATCAACTAGTTGAACAGCTACAGCAGTATTGAGCGGAATCATGGCCGATGCGCAGTTTGCTGATGAACCAACCGCACGAAACTCAAAACGGTTACCGGTAAATGCGAATGGGGACGTGCGGTTGCGATCGGTATTGTCGAGTAAAATTTCAGGAATTTTACCAATATCGAGCTTGATCGCTGTTTTTTCTTCAGGCGACATTTTTTCGTCAGTAACTCTTTGCTCGATTTCATCAAGCATCCGGGTTAGCTGCTGACCCAGGAATGCAGATATAATTGCAGGCGGAGCTTCGTTGGCTCCAAGCCGGTGCTGGTTGCCAGGGGAAGCAATGGATGCTTTAATCAGCGCATTGTGCTTGTGAACTGCAGCCAAAGTATTAATAAGGAATGTAAGGAATTGTAGGTTCAACCTTGGAGTTTTTCCGGGCGATAAAAGATTCACACCTGTGTTGGTTGACACTGACCAGTTGTTATGTTTCCCCGAACCATTAATGCCTGAAAATGGCTTTTCGTGCAATAAAACCTTAAAATGGTGACGCGTGGCAACTTTTCGCATAATCATCATTACCAAAAGGTTATGATCGTTGGCAAGGTTCGTTTCTTCATATACCGGAGCAAGCTCATACTGGTTGGGTGCAACCTCGTTGTGACGTGTTTTGAGAGGAATTCCAAGTTTATATGATTCAAACTCAAGCTCTTTCATAAAGGCAAGCACCCGGCTGGGAATCTGTCCGAAATACTGATCTTCGAGTTGCTGATTTTTGGCTGACGCATGGCCCATCAGGGTCCGGTCAGTCAGCACCAGGTCGGGGCGTGCATTAAATACAGATTCATCAACCAGGAAATACTCCTGCTCCCATCCCAGGTTGCTGTTTACGCGGGTAACGTCTTTGTCAAAATACTGGCATACATTTACAGCTGCTTTATCGAGAAAATGCAGTGCTTTCAGCAATGGTGTTTTATAATCGAGCGATTCGCCGGTATATGAAATAAATATGGTAGGAATAATAAGAGTGCCTTCGAGAACAAATGCCGGCGACGAAGGATCCCAGGCCGTGTATCCACGTGCTTCGAAGGTATTACGAATGCCTCCGCTGGGGAAACTTGAAGCATCCGGCTCCTGCTGAACCAGTAGTTCGCCCGAAAAAACCTCTATTGCCGATCCGCGCCCGGTTGGCGTGGTAAAAGTATCATGCTTTTCAGCCGTACTTTCGGTAAGTGGCTGAAACCAATGTGTATAGTGCGTTGCACCAAGGCTCATTGCCCAGGTTTTCATGCCGAGGGCTATCTGGTCGGCTAATTTCAGTTCGATGCGTGTACCCTGGTCAATGGCAGATATAACGCTTTTAAACGCATCCTTTGGAAGATATTTTTCCATTTTTTCCCTGTCGAACACGTACATTCCATAATAATCTGAAATCTTTTCACCGGGAGGAGCTATTATGCTTACCGGTTTCCTCTTAAGTGCATCACCTAATGCTTTGAATCGTAAAGTTGCCATAAAAATCGAATTTTATAATTTGTCAGCAAAAATAGCATTTTATTTAAATATACCTATCATATTTTACATACAAATTAAATATTATATCATATATTTTCAGCATACCCCCTATTTTTTATATTATTAAGCTGAAATAATATATTTTTATAAATTTCTAGAAGTTCAACATTAAAATAGTTCAGTTATAATTCTAATTCCTTCGAAGGATCCCAGAAAACTTCCTTAAAATTTACAATCTTATCGTTTACCACAATTACCCCTTCATTTTCGAGCAGTTGCTGCATAGTATCCGGTCCTCCAAAATGATGCTTACCGGTGAGCAATCCACTACGGTTCACCACCCGATGTGCTGGAATATGCTGTAGTATATCGTGAGAAGCATTCATAGCCCAGCCCACCATTCGCGACGATCCACCGGACCCAAGGTACCGTGCAATAGCCCCGTAGGATGTAGCCCTTCCGTAAGGAATCAGTTCCACAACAGCATAAACTTTTTCAAAAAAAGAGATATCTTCTGACATAAGGCAAAATTTTTCACCAACAGGAATTCCAGGAAATCAATGAAAGTCAGACATAAAGAAAAATTTATCCTTCGTTGAGCCTGAACCTCAGGTATTTAATTGTTAATCCCTGGGCAAGCCATATTTTCTCGTAATGAGTCTGAACATCAACTACGTCCTTAACCTCCGGATCAGAGGGATCAGAATAGAGGTTGCTATTGTTGTATAAAATCTTATACCCACTTTCTCTGATCACTTCCAGGGTGTATGCGTAAAATAGTTCACTATCTGTTTTCAGATGAATTATCCCACCGGGTTTCAGAAGTTTACTGTACCTTTTAATAAACTCCGGTGAAGTAAAGCGCTTGCTGTGCCGGGGACTGTTTGGTTGAGGCTCCGGGAAAGTGATCCATATTTCGTCCACTTCGGCCGGGCCAAATACCATATTAATATTTTCGGCACGGGTACGTACAAAAGCGACATTAGCCCTGCTTTGTTCCACGCTGGTTTTAGCGCCGCGCCACATTCGGGCACCTTTTTTATCAATACCGATAAAATTCCGAAACGGATACTTCCGTGACAGATCAACAGTATATTCTCCTTTCCCGCAACCCATTTCAATTATGATCGGGTTTTCATTCCCAAAGAAATCCGAATTCCATTTTCCACATAAATAAAAGCCGGCGGAAAGTTCGTCCCAACCGGGTTGAAAGAAATGATTGAAAGTTGCATTCTCAGCAAAGCGCTGAAGTTTCCTCTTGGCCAAGGTATACTATTTTAATGAAAAGACTAGTAAGGAAAAAGTGGATTAAAGAGAGATGCTACGCATTAAACTTTGTGTTTCTTTAAAATCCAGGAACCCGTAAACCCGGCTTTTCTGATTTCGTGCAATTGGTTTTTGGCTTCGGTAAAATCAGAAAATCCTTTCATGCTCACAACATACAACCCACGAGGTGTAGTGTCAATTATGGCGGCAGGATAACCCTGTTCCTGCAAGGAGGCAATAAGTTTTAGTGCATTGTTGTGATCGCGGAAAGCTCCTCCGATAACATGATAATTCAGCTCCGATGCTGCGACATTGCCAATCTCAACGGGAACCGCTTCCCCAATTGTAATATTTAGCTTTGCGAGTTCGGTGTATGAAACAATATTCGGGTTGAATGAAATATTTTCTTCTGCCAGTATTCCGGCTGGCGATTGAAGTAATTCAGTTGATGATTTTTCAACAGTCAGCGGCGAAGGAGCAACTTTAACGGTAGCTGTTTTACCTGGTGTTGAACGCACCCACGAATACATACCAGTATAATTGTGAACGTAATTATCGATGATATTTCCGTTAAGGGAACCCCAGAGTGCAAAGCCTATAAATGGTGCCAGTACTGCTGCCCATTTGATGGTTTCGGGAATCAGCCGACGCAGTTTGGTTCCTGAATAAACGAGTTTTACGGGTTGTATTTCAGGTACAATCCTTGGCTCTTCTTCAACTATTCTCGCAAAAAACACCGGAAGTCCGAACGATTCAGCATTAAAATTAATTGCTTTCGATGGAGTAAACTCAACTCTACCTGAAGCATTAAAAAAAAGATCGCCAATCCCATCAAGAACCAACTTGTTACCTTGTTTCAATGTATCATTGCATTTTTCGACCCATTGACGTATCCCGAAGAGTGCTTCGCTATAGGTTGTATTTTCGACTCCAGCAATATAATTCGCAAGAAGTCCGTCGTTTGCAGCAAGCCCTGCATTAAATGCAACACTTCCCGAAGGAGGATAAAATTCGTGAGTTGTATGTAAAATGCGGGCAGGGCTAAAGGCTTTTATGAAACCACCCAAGCCCGGAACTATCACACATTCATTATGATAGAGTAAATCAGCTATATGCCGTGTTATCATTAAATTCTATGGCTATTTAATGTGCTAAGATACTGCAAACGCGCATTAAATATCAAGCATTGTTAGTAAGTTTCAATAAATCCTCGGGAGAGTCAATCCCAATAGTCTCAATATCAGTAATTGCTGTATGAATACTATAACCATGGTACAACCAGCGTAATTGCTCCAGTGATTCGGCTGATTCAGGAGGAGCTGCCGGCAGGTTTAAAATCGGTTTCAGTATTGCCGAACGATATGCATACAATCCTATATGCCTGAAATATTGATTATTGTCCAGCCACCTGTCCTGGGGCACACCCCTGAAATAGGGTATTGGCGAGCGGCTGAAATACAAAGCCCTTCCAGTGTTGTCAGTCACAACTTTCACAACATTGGCATTAAAGAGGTCGTCCCCGCTTTTAATTTCCTTGATTAACGTAGCGATCTGTACATCCGGATTATTAAAAAGTGATACTACCAGATCAATCTGCGATGGGTCAATAAATGGTTCATCACCCTGGATATTTACAACCACATCATACGGGCATTCGCCAAGGAACGAAAGATTTTCAACAACTTCACCGATACGCGAAGTACCCGAAACATGTGATTCGGAAGTCATCATAACATCGCCGCCACATTCTTTTACATGATTGTAAATACGAGCATCGTCAGTTGATACAATCACTCTGTTTAATACGGTAGTTTTAAGAGTCTGCTCATATACCCGCATGATCATACTTTTACCATCAATCAGTACCAGAGGTTTCCCTGGAAAACGGCTTGACGCATAACGTGCCGGAATTACTCCTAAGATATTAATGGCCATGTTTTATGATATTATACTGTAAAAGAGATAGATTGTTGCATTGTAAAACGACCCAGGTTTCAGATTAAAACAGGAATCATTTGCAGTGCATGGGTTTGGGGACATGGTTTTTTGCGACTTGCGGTTTTTTGTGAATGCGGAAATTTATTCCGTCGTGAATAAAATCAGGAGATGGCTTAGTATGACCGTGCAAAAACCACCCTCTGTTTCGAAGGTTTACCTGTAAGAATACATTTACCTTCCTCCATTTTGCCGTCAATAGGAATCAGGCGGATAGTGGCCTTGGTTTCTTCTTTAATCTTCTGTTCGGTTTCGGAAGTACCATCCCAATGAGCCAGTATAAATCCGCCTTTTTCATCGAGCATATTAACAAATTCATCCCAGGTATCGGCTTTCCGGGTATTTTCTTCACGGAAATCCAGTGCTTTCTGAAAAAGATTATCCTGTATACTCTCAAGCAAATGACTGATTTTAAGTTCAATGTCGGTAATCTGGTAAACCGCCTTCTCCAGGGTATCGCGGCGCGCAACTTCCACAGTGCCGTTTTCGAGGTCGCGTGGGCCTATTGCTAATCGTACCGGTACTCCTTTAAACTCGTATTCATTAAATTTCCAGCCAGGTTTTTGGGTGTTTCGGTCATCGTATTTCACACTGATGCCAAGGGATTTTAGTTTTTTTACAATTGGATTAACGGTTTCCGATATCTGCGCAAGTTGTTCATCATTTTTATAAATAGGAATAATGACTACCTGAATAGGAGCAAGTTTCGGAGGCAAAACCAAACCATGATCATCAGAATGCGACATAATAAGAGCCCCGATAAGCCGGGTTGAAACACCCCACGATGTAGCCCAAACATAATCCAGTTTATTTTCCTTGCTCAGGAACTGTACATCAAAGGCTTTTGCAAAATTCTGACCCAGGAAATGCGATGTGCCAGCCTGAAGAGCTTTGCCATCCTGCATGAGTGCTTCGATACAATAGGTTTCGACGGCACCGGCAAAACGTTCGTTTGGTGATTTTATCCCTTTAAGCACTGGCATTGCCATCCATTTTTCGGCAAGTTCAGTATAAACATTTATCATTTGCTCCGTTTCGGCTATAGCTTCAGCTTCGGTAGCATGGGCAGTGTGCCCTTCCTGCCACAGGAATTCAGCAGTACGAAGAAATAAACGGGTACGCATCTCCCAGCGAACAACATTGGCCCACTGATTGATAAGGATAGGTAAATCGCGGTACGACTGTATCCAGGTGCGGTAAGTATCCCAGATTATGGTTTCGGAAGTCGGACGAACAATCAGCTCTTCTTCGAGTTTTGCATCCGGATCAACTATTACACCTTTACCGTCGGGCGAATTTTTTAAACGGTAATGGGTAACAACGGCACACTCTTTGGCAAAACCTTCAACGTGGGAAGCTTCCTTACTAAAAAATGATTTCGGTATAAAAAGCGGGAAATAAGCATTGCTGTGCCCTGTTTCCTTAAACATATCATCGAGAACCCTCTGGATTTTCTCCCAAATGGCATAACCATAAGGCTTGATGACCATACAACCGCGGACCGCCGAATTATCAGCCAGCTCAGCTTTAATTACCAGGTCGTTGTACCATTGCGAATAATTCTCTTCCCTTGTAGTAAAATCTTTTGCCATTTTGTAATTTGTGGTATGATAATTGTGCTTTTATATATACTAATTGTCTGCAAAACTACAAAAAATATCGCACTGTAAGCATTTAATCAAGCTTCCAAAAAGCTTTAACCCTAAGGAGGTCGTTATGAAATACTTTTTAATCATCGGAACAGCATTGTTGATTCTTTCAGCATGCACCACCCAATACCAGGCCACCAATACCGACGATGTATATTATTCGCCGAAATCCCAGCCTGAGAAAAAACAAACCCTGGTACTTAAACCGGCTTCCTCTGATATGAATTCAGATGTTCAGAATAATGACCAGGCTACCAGCCAGAATTACAACTCCGAGGATCCCAATTCTTCCGACGACGGACGGTACTATGCACCGGACACAATTGCCGGTAGTGATGAATATTTCGATTATTCCTACGCGACGCAATTAAGGAGATTCGAAGAACCCTATATTTCAAGCAATTACTACTCTGATTATTATGTCAACCCTTATGGTTATGGGTATAGCCCCTGGTCATGGGGACTAAGTTATAATTTCGGCTATGGCGGATATCCGTATTATGGTTACGGGTATTCTCCTTATTACGGTTATGATTACGGGTATGGGTATGGATATGGATATGGATATGGTTACGGGTATAACGATTATTACTCTGGCTACCAAAATGGGTACTATAACGGATATTATGACGGTACTAACGGCTATCCTTACAACGGCAATTCCTCTTACTATGGTCATCGCGGATCGGTAGGTACTTCAGGAAGTACAGGGCGTGATGACAGCAAAACCTCCGGTGACAGGAACGAATCCAACCTTGCTTCCGGAAGAACCGGCACTACTGTAAATGACAGCAGGAACAGCGGTGAAATTAATAATACTGAGCGTGTATCGCAGTCAACCCAGAGCCGGCAAGGATCAAGCACTGGCACTACAGGAAGTTTATCTGGTGGAACGGCAGTTGCAAAGGATGCAAGAAACGGATCAACAGGAACTACAATAAACGCAGATGCACGTCAGAACACAGGTACTAACATAAATACAAACCGGACTGCAAATCCCGGCTATACGCCACAGCGTCAAGGCACTACTACCCAGCGCCCAACTGGCAACAGCACCCAGCCGCAACGCAAATACGAGTATGTTTCGCCCAACCGCAGCGGCCAGAATACCAGCGGCGACAACAGGAATAACGCTAATGCACAACGCAATACACAGTCGTACACATCACCTGAATACAACAGGCCACGTTCGGGTCAGGAATATACCTCTCCTAAATACAGGAGTACCCAACCTTCGTCGGGAAATACTCAAAATAATAGTCGCGTAACACCTCCTTCGAATACTAATACACAGCCTCGCAACGGAGAACAGAAATATTCGCAACCCAATCAAAGCAAGCCCGCCACAAACCGCCCGAATGTGAATTCCCAGGCTCCACGTGGTAACAACAGTTCACAACCGGCCCGCTCAAATACTTATTCGGCACCGCCACGAAACAACTCATCTACTCCCTCGCGTTCAAATCAAAGCTACACCCCTGCACGAAGCAATTCATCAGATGGAAGCAGCACACCTTCAAGAAGCTCATCTTCGGGATCAAGTGGCAGTTATTCTCCTTCCAGAAGTTCATCTTCAGGTTCAAGCGGAAGTTCATCAGGTTCAGGCGGGGGTTCATCCTCAGGTTCAAGCCGGGGTTCTTCATCAGGATCAGGAGGACGGAGATAATTATTACGACTGAATTACAACATAAAATTTACTTTTCTTTGAATAACCTGCAAACCTTACCGCTGCTAATTCACAACAACGAAGGGATTGCAGGTTTTTTACTGACCAAAAAAATATTTAGCCATGAACAAGACACTCGCTTTTATACTAACCATATTCTTTTCAGCTACCCTTTTTGCCCAGAACGAAAACGATGCATTGCGATATTCGCTGATTAATTATACAGGAACTGCAAGGTTTTCGGGCCTGTCAGGTGCTTACGGTGCCGTTGGTGCTGATTTCACATCGCTCAGCCAGAACCCCGCGGGTATTGCGCTGTACCGCAAATCGGAGTTTACCATAACGCCTGTGTTTGCCAATAACAAAACAAACTCAAAGTACCTTGGAGAATCGAATGAGGGTTACAGGAATACCGGCTACCTGGGAAATGCAGGATACGTCTTTTCGCAAAACATGAAAGGGAAAGCAGGGCCATTGGTTCAGGTACAATTTGGATTTGGCATTAATATGATGAATATGTTCAGCAACAGGATGGTTGTTTCAGGATTTAACACTGAAAATGCATTAACCACAACCTATGTTGACGAGGTGAATACTTCCGGCGCAGAACCCCGTGACTGGGATAATTTTGGTGCAGGCTTAGCCTATGATGCATATCTTATTTTTTGGGATTCGATATCCCCTACAAACCAAAGATGGGCCGCTGACATGGAATACGGCTATGTTCAGCAAACAAAGAGCGTCGAAACCCGCGGAAGCACCAACGAAACTGTGCTTAGTGCCGGGGCTAACATTTCTGACAAACTTTTCCTGGGGATTACATTTGCATTCCCTTATATCAGGTATGAAGAAGAAAGCAGATTTACTGAAGACGACACAGAAAATCAGAACAGCTTTTATAATTATTACGACCGGTATGAATACCTCAATACCAGAGGATCCGGATTTAACTTTAAAGCGGGTTTCATTTATATGCCGGTTGAGTTCTTCAGAATAGGAGGCGCAATTCATACACCGACCAATTATTATAATATGAGCGACACATATCATTCCGCTATGTACTCATACTTTGCCGGAGGCGAAAATTATGAAGCAAACTCCCCTGACGGGTATTTCGATTATGAACTGAAAACTCCGTTGAGAGCATTAGGCAGTGTAGCTTTTTTACTTGGCAAATACGGACTTATAAGTGCTGATTACGAGTACATTGATTACTCTACAGCCAGCCTTCGGTCGTACGACTATAGTTTCTACAACGAAAATGATGCTATACGCTCTGAATACACAACGGCGAATAATTTCAGGTTCGGGGCCGAATTTAAATCCGGCATTATGGCATTGCGCGGAGGCTATAATTTATACGGTTCTCCTTACAAAAACTCAGGTTCGCCTGGAGCCCGCACAGGTTTCTCCCTTGGACTGGGAATAAGGGATAAAGGCTATTTCGTGGATTTTGCCTACAACCACAGCAGTTCAGACGTGAACTATTACCTGTACAATATTGCACCGGCGTCGAAAAATGAAATTAAAACCAATGCGTACAGCCTGACTTTTGGTTTCAGGTTTTAATAATAAGGGTTGTACTGTTAATTTAGAGGTTTAATTTTACAGTTAGAAGACGGAAGTCGGAAGACAGAAGTCGGAAGTCGGATGTCGGATGTCGGATGTCGGAAGACGGAAGACGGAAGACGGAAGTCGGAAGTCGGAAGACGGAAGTCGGAAGTCGGAAGTCGGAAGACGGAAGACGGAAGACGGAAGACGGAAGTCGGAAGGAAGAAGGAAGAAGGTAAAAGAAAACATTTCAGTTATGAGTTGTCTTAACTCCTCTATTTTTATTTCCACTCGTTACATTCTCACATTATCAAATTGTCACATTGCCACATTGGCCACATTATCAAATTGTC
>JBBQUX010000021.1:0-36692 GCA_038212135.1 Bacteroidales bacterium
TGCATCCCGTCCATGTATGGTTCTTTTAATCGCACCTTTAAGGAATTGAAACTTGTTCCTGCCCTATTCTGTTCTTTGCCAGGCCTTAGCCTTTTAATCGCACCTTTAAGGAATTGAAACCTATTAATATAAAGCTCAGCGATTTCTTTTGAATTACTTTTAATCGCACCTTTAAGGAATTGAAACATATATCAGAACGATATGTTAATTACCTGGAGAAACTTTTAATCGCACCTTTAAGGAATTGAAACCCATGTAATTGAGATAAGCGCGGCGGATAAGATCATTCTTTTAATCGCACCTTTAAGGAATTGAAACCGCTATTAATATTGATTCTAAATAATGGATATGTTATCTTTTAATCGCACCTTTAAGGAATTGAAACCAACAAAATGGCAACTGTTCAGAACCCTATTACCGGCCTTTTAATCGCACCTTTAAGGAATTGAAACGGCTTCATTGAAACGTGTGCCGAAATGTTTTAATAGACTTTTAATCGCACCTTTAAGGAATTGAAACTGTTTAATGCGTAATTGGGCAATACGCGTGTAACTCCCTTTTAATCGCACCTTTAAGGAATTGAAACGATTGTAGTTGTTGTATGAGCCTGCTGTAAGCGCTCACTTTTAATCGCACCTTTAAGGAATTGAAACTAGTTTGATTAAATGCGGCGACGTTTGAGGCTTGTACGCTTTTAATCGCACCTTTAAGGAATTGAAACTATCAACAATATCAAGTATGCTTTTATTGCTTCTGAACTTTTAATCGCACCTTTAAGGAATTGAAACGTATTTGTTGTATGAGCCTGTTGTAAGCGCTCATAGTCTTTTAATCGCACCTTTAAGGAATTGAAACTGAATGGCGGCTTTTCGAAGTATAATGCGGCAAAGCTTCTTTTAATCGCACCTTTAAGGAATTGAAACATATCAGTAAATCCGTGATCGCTGAGGGCTTCGCGCTCCTTTTAATCGCACCTTTAAGGAATTGAAACAAAAAAAATGAGACGAATCACGGCAAATTATTACCCCGCTTTTAATCGCACCTTTAAGGAATTGAAACAGGTGACCCATAATGGTAATTTGTCCCGTTATGGGACCTTTTAATCGCACCTTTAAGGAATTGAAACGTTGGAAAAGCACATGTTATTGTAGATGCTCCGGTAACTTTTAATCGCACCTTTAAGGAATTGAAACCTGATTTTGTCAATGAAATCCCACGCATCGCCTTCTTTTAATCGCACCTTTAAGGAATTGAAACTTTTCATCACGAATGTATTCGTAAGAAAGACTACCAGCTTTTAATCGCACCTTTAAGGAATTGAAACTATTACGAAGTTGTTAATAGTGCATCAAACCCGGTTCCTTTTAATCGCACCTTTAAGGAATTGAAACATTTTTACGTTCTACTTTAGTATTATTATACCATGCTTTTAATCGCACCTTTAAGGAATTGAAACTCGTGATAATTTGCCCGTAAATTTCTGCATATCCATCCTTTTAATCGCACCTTTAAGGAATTGAAACCTTGTTAAAGTTATTGATGTTATTGTTTGACCTCTCACTTTTAATCGCACCTTTAAGGAATTGAAACGCGACTGTAGAGAAAAGGAGTTGAAGCGTACCTGCCTTTTAATCGCACCTTTAAGGAATTGAAACTTTGGACAACTGAAAACAAACCGCTGTGATACAGCAACTTTTAATCGCACCTTTAAGGAATTGAAACGTATTAGCGAAAACAACAATCATTTCAAACTCATCCTTTTAATCGCACCTTTAAGGAATTGAAACATAACCATCCGTTACGGTAAATAGTGCCGGGGCTTTCTTTTAATCGCACCTTTAAGGAATTGAAACTTCTATGCCACCAGTTCACTGTTTCGGGGGTTTCTTCTTTTAATCGCACCTTTAAGGAATTGAAACTTCCACTAGCATTACACCTGTAGCTGGCGTATATGCTTTTAATCGCACCTTTAAGGAATTGAAACGGGACAGGCACCCAGTGGGGTCAAGCCGGATGAAACTTTTAATCGCACCTTTAAGGAATTGAAACAAAAAACACCCCGGCTAATCCCTCCGGGAGCCCGGGCTTTTAATCGCACCTTTAAGGAATTGAAACAGTTCATTGCCTGCCATAGCGAGTGAATAATTAGGCAACTTTTAATCGCACCTTTAAGGAATTGAAACACGAAAACCTCTCAATATGCTCAAAAATACTCACTCTTTTAATCGCACCTTTAAGGAATTGAAACAAAATCTGCAATACAACTCCTGCCTTTAGCGAATATTCCTTTTAATCGCACCTTTAAGGAATTGAAACGTCCACGATCATAACACCTGTAGCTGGCGTATATGACCTTTTAATCGCACCTTTAAGGAATTGAAACCTGTGATACAGCAATTTGTTTGAGAACTTTACTTGCTTTTAATCGCACCTTTAAGGAATTGAAACGGTGTTGCGGCCTTGTTCCCGTTCTTATATCGGTTCTTTTAATCGCACCTTTAAGGAATTGAAACAGTCTATTTACAGCGAAAAATTTGTAGTTAGCTAGTCTTTTAATCGCACCTTTAAGGAATTGAAACGCGGATTATCGCAGTTTGCCTGCAAATCCATTGTTCTTTTAATCGCACCTTTAAGGAATTGAAACGTGCTGACAGCCTTACTTATTGCCGTGGCCGTATCCTTTTAATCGCACCTTTAAGGAATTGAAACTACTGAGTAGCAATGGCCAACATTTTTAAATTGTTCTTTTAATCGCACCTTTAAGGAATTGAAACATAATAATAAAGATAGGGTTTGCAGCCAACAATTTCCTTTTAATCGCACCTTTAAGGAATTGAAACGCGGATTATCGCAGTTTGCCTGCAAATCCATTGTTATCCTTTTAATCGCACCTTTAAGGAATTGAAACATCGTTATTGTAAGCACAAAGTCCGGCTGTTGTTAATCTTTTAATCGCACCTTTAAGGAATTGAAACATCGAAAAATCCCATCGGCAAATCACGAAGTTTAATCTTTTAATCGCACCTTTAAGGAATTGAAACCATTGAAGCGTGAGCCGAAATGTTTTAAGAGATAAAACTTTTAATCGCACCTTTAAGGAATTGAAACTCCATAGCGAGTGCATAATTAGGCAATATGCGTGTAACTTTTAATCGCACCTTTAAGGAATTGAAACGACGAAGGCCTGGTCTGAGAAGCACAACCCGCAGGGCTTTTAATCGCACCTATAAGGAATTGAAACAAAAATGTTGATGTAGTTTTTTGTGGTTTGTATCATCTCTTTTAATCGCACCTTTAAGGAATTGAAACATCTTAAAGTACTGAAATTCAATGCCCAGACGATTTCTTTTAATCGCACCTTTAAGGAATTGAAACATTGTTTATTACAACAGCCTTTCCTGTTAGCGTCCCCTTTTAATCGCACCTTTAAGGAATTGAAACACCGAAGTAAGGGTATTAAACCTGAGGGGTTTTCCCACCTTTTAATCGCACCTTTAAGGAATTGAAACACCGAAAAATCATGTTCAGTAACATTAGCCATTTGTCTTTTAATCGCACCTTTAAGGAATTGAAACATGGTCTTAAGTCAATTTCATCGCTTAGTACGCCACTTTTAATCGCACCTTTAAGGAATTGAAACTGCACTAATCCAGTATGCATCCGACTTTTGCACCTCCTTTTAATCGCACCTTTAAGGAATTGAAACAGAGCACATACGGGAATTATGAGTTAGGACATCAGCTTTTAATCGCACCTTTAAGGAATTGAAACACCTGAATTAAAGTAGGCTTTCGTTTTATGCCGTAATCTTTTAATCGCACCTTTAAGGAATTGAAACAACTTACTGAAAAGCAGAGGGAAAAAATTGAGGCGCTTTTAATCGCACCTTTAAGGAATTGAAACTTGCTACCCAGCGCAAAACCGAAGCCAAAGCCGAAATTCTTTTAATCGCACCTTTAAGGAATTGAAACTAAATATGATTGCCTTATCAGCAAAATCAATTTTTTTTCTTTTAATCGCACCTTTAAGGAATTGAAACTTCATCACCTGTAAGCCTGTCCCAAATGTTAGGATTAAGCTTTTAATCGCACCTTTAAGGAATTGAAACTATTGAATTACCTGTATTTCGATTCGACGAACGACACTTTTAATCGCACCTTTAAGGAATTGAAACATTCGACAGAGAAAAGGATTTTTCACAAGCACAAGCTTTTAATCGCACCTTTAAGGAATTGAAACTCAAATAAAATTGATGATATACCAGACACTGGGGGACTTATAATCGCACTTTTAAGGAATTGAAATTAATAAGTATAAAGGGGGGGTATGTTGTAGTTTATGATGTGGATAATATTAATGGTGCTGCTGTTAAATATTAAAAAAAGAGAGAGGATTAATTCAGCCCCCCGCTGGCTCTGATTTGTAATCCGTGCCGGTACAAATTATTCCAATAGCTTATATGGCAGCCTTACCAAAACAACCGATTAAATAGGTAACTTTGTATACGAAAACGGGCTTCCATCATGCATTATTTACGACAAAGGCCGTGTTGTATATGCCAACAACAGCCGCACATACTTAATTGATGTTACCCTTTCGTGGGCACCGTTACAATATATCCAAGTCGTAATTCAATGAGTTACGGCTCTTTTTTATTTCATGGATTACAGGTTTACCATGGTGATTTCTCCTTTATTTATTGTTTAAGTGACCGCTGGTTTTCCCAAAGTTATGTGTCTATCTATTATCTGACACATTCATAAACTAAAATCTAACGAATATGAAAAACATTGGAAAACTAATCCTGGCAACTACATTCATGATGATCTTCACCGTTCAGGCAAATGCTCAAAGCAATGCTGCTGCTAATCAACCAGTTCAGAAACAGGCTGCTGCCAATTCCACAGGCAGAAATTATGTGGACAAAGATAATAATGGAGTGTGCGATAATCTCGGTACAAAGGCAGGCAACGGGCGAGGTGCGAATTTTGTTGACAAAAACGGGGATGGTGTCTGCGACAACGGGGCAAATGCCGGAAATAAATGTAGGAACGGACAAGGCAACAAAAACGGAAATGGCAAATGTCGCGGACCAAGGAATTGTGGCAGGAAGTAATATCGAACCACAGGCATCCGGCAATCAGAACCTGAACGGAGAAAAAACCAATTAAAAAAGCTGAAAGCAGAGGTTGAAAATTATATCTTTGAATAAGATTATGATGATTTGATCCAAAACGATAAACCAGTAATCATTCATAATTCTCAACCTCTCTTTTTTCCCCTCATTGATGACAGATCAGGAAATAATTACCGGCATACTAAACCATGACAAACCGGTCATACAATTCCTGGTAAGAAAGTACCACAAGCAAGTCATCAAAACTGCTTTTCACTTTGTACACGACATGGATGATGCTGAAGACCTTGCCCAGGATGTGTGTGTTGAGATTCTGGAATCAATCGGACAGTTTAAGAGCACCTCTTCCTTATCCACCTGGATTTACAAGATCACGGTAAACAAGTCGTTAAATTTTGTCAGGAAAAATAAACGGAAACAATTAGTTCAGCAGTTTGAATCACTCTTCCTTAAAAAGGATGGAAAAAGTAATACAACTCAGGAGCCTTTATCGAACGACAACCCTTACGAAAATACCGAAACAAAAAAGATTCTTGATACAGCCATAAACAGTCTGCCCGAAAACCAGAAAACGGCTTTTATTCTGAATAAATATGAAGAATTATCGTACAGGGAAATCACCGAAATCATGAACCTTAGCCTGGCCAGTGTTGAATCACTACTTCAGCGGGCTAAACAGAACTTACAGAAAAAGTTAATCACACAATTCTCCGAGTATTCAAATAAAAGATAGCATGACAAACTGCAGGGAAGTACACGAAAATTTATTCGCATACGCTGAAAAAAAATTGCCAACTGCATTGAAACTGCAATTGGATAAGCATATAGGCGAATGTCCGGAATGTAACAGGATTGTGGCATACTTTAATATTGCACTGGCTCAAATGGAGGAACAGAAATCCATAGAACCCCGGCCATTTGCTGATACACGCATCATGCAAGGGATAGAACTCCAATTGGAAGAAAGGCAAAAAACAGCCAGTTCTGTTTTCGGTAGAATTTTGCAACCTGCTTTACTGAGTGCAGGAGTTGCCATTTCACTGGCAATCGGATTTTTTATCGGTTCCAATTTCGCTGATACGCAATCGCAACTCGCTCAAAGTGATGAACATATTGAGGCTGTAAGAAGCGATCTGAACGCTCCTGAATTTATGACTGACGATCTCTTTCACTTTACTGAATAATCCCTATAGCCATGAGTATTTTTAATAATAACCGCACCATTTTCCTGATACTTGTTTTCCTTGTTCTGATTAACATCACAGCATTAGCTACTTATTTTATCTATCTGCGGAAACCGGCAAGCGAGCCTATTCCAACTTCGGGGCCGAAATATGGAGTTGCCCTCAGGCAGGAATTATCCTTAACACCCGATCAATCACTCGAAGTAAATGCGATAAATACGGCCTATAAAGCTTCGAGCGAACCTTACGTAGAAGCAATCAGAGAGAAGAAAGCAGATTTGCTGGAGGAGCTATCTAAAGATAAAACTGATATGGGTCTGGTAGAAAAACTCACCAATGAAATAGTAACGGAACAGAAGCAGCTACAAATAGCCAACATAAAACAATTCCTCGATCTGAAAAAAGTATGTACACCTCAGCAAACTCAAAAGCTTTCGCAGATTTATTCGGAGTTGTACGGTTGCGAAAACAAAGGAATCGGACGGGGCCAGGTAAACAATAAAGGAAAGGGATACCGCCATCGTTATGGCCAACAAAAAGACACTCTAAAACAATAAATAGCGCCTATAAGAAAACGAGTCTAAAATGAGTTTTGCCCACGCTCACCCCTTAGTCCCCGCGGGAAAGTCCTCGCGCACAGAAGATTGAGTTTTGCCTGCCAAACCTAAATTTATAGAAAATGAGCGTTTTTGAGTAAAATGATGAGTTTTCTTAGTGACACTAAATAAGCCCCGAAAGCATTCTCTTAGTCTCCCTTCTCCTTATCTCCCCTCTCTTTTCTCCACCTACCCCCTCTTGCTGATCTCAATCAAAGCTTCCCGCTGAAGTATTTTTATATCCTTATTAATAAGCTTTATCAGGCCATCTTTCTCATATTCTTTCAGCAGTTTCACCGTGCTTTCCATCGAAAGGCCTGCAAAGTCAGCAATTTCAGTTCGCGATAACAAGCCAAAAACACTTTCGTTGTTATAAAGTATAGTATCGAGGTATAGCAAAACATCGGCAAGTCGCCCGTGCATTTGTTTATACATAACACTCCGGATAGTGTTGTACATCGAACTGTCTTTGTTAAAAACTCTTGTTATCAGGCCATAGCCAAAGTTCCCGTTGCTTTTAATAAGTCCCGAAACAGCATCTTTCTCAATAAGGCAAACCAAGGTATCTTTCAAAGCAATCGTTGAATAATCATAGGTATTTTTGCTGAAAGCAGCCGAAAGCCCAATAAATTCACCACTTTGGATTATACTCAGGTTAAAATTACGGTTTGCATCGCCAATTACATATTGCCTTACCAGTCCATCAACAACATATAATACACTCGATGCAAATGCCCCTTGCTTGGTCAGGGTCTCCCCTTTAAGAAACAATACCTGTATTTTACTTTCTTTAACCAATTCAATTTCTTCAGGCAGCAGATTAGCGAAACACGGAGCACCAAGCCCGCCAAGCACACAATCATCAAGAGCTGTATATGTTTTCATAAGTTAAAAAAAATAACATTTATGCAAAAGTAAGGATTATATCTGTGCCTGGTTGTATTGGCAATTCTATTTCAGTCCGCAAAAAATCAGGCTATAATAACATAAAACTTGTGCAATCTCAATTAACTACTTGTGAAGGTTTAACTCAATTTTCATTTTTGGAAGAAAAGTCACACTAATTTTGCATCGTAATTAAAAAGACAAATAATATGAAACATACAGTAGATACATTGTGGCAGGGAAATATGAAATTTGATGCCGTTGTAAGTGGTCATCATGTGATTGTTGATGCTTTGCCTGCAGTTGGCGGAAATGATGAAGGTGCCCGCCCGAAAGAGCTTATGCTTGCCTCACTGGCAGGTTGCACAGGAATGGATGTAATCTCCATTCTTAAAAAAATGCGTGTTGAACCTACTTATTTTAATGTAAGAGTAGAAGCTGAAATGACGGAAGAACATCCTAAACATTACACAGCCATGCATATCGTTTACGAATTCAAAGGTGAAAATCTTGAAATGGAGAAACTTCAGAAAGCTGTTGACCTTTCACAAGAAAGGTACTGTGGTGTTTCGGTGGTTTATCGCAAGGCAATGGAAATCACTTCTGAAATAGTAATTCTGTAATAATTTACGATTTACGATTTACGAATTGTCGGGCTTAAACATTTTCGTATATAAATCAAATCTTCTTCAATCGAACCTCGTACCTCATCAATCGAAAATATTTAACCCACTTAACCCTAATCCCCAACCCCTAAATCCTTAACAAAATGCTTTACACAAATCTTAAACACATAGAAACTGCTGATGCTCACAAGAAATTTATCAGCGAAAACGAAAACGTAATGATCTGCTGCGGCCGCATGGGTCCGATGTGTATTCCGGTTTACGGAATCATGGAGGAACTCGAAGGCGAATACGCCCATGTGAAATTTGCCGATATGGAATTTGACAGCCCCGAATCGCACGTTATACGCAACGTTCCGGAAGTAAAAAGCTTTATGGGAATACCTTTCACCATGTATTACAAAAACGGGAAACTGGTAAAAGCAACATCCAGCATCCAGAGCAAAGCCCAGGTTACCGGCATACTCGAAACAGAATTTGCTAAATAAGCAGGGTTTAGGGTTTTGGGGGTTAGGATTTAGGGAAAGGAGCTTAAATATAATTTAGCCCGATATATCTGAGAAATCAAATCATCAAATCCCGGTTTCCGAATAATTAACATCTGACTCAAATCCCGGTAAACCGGTTTTACTTGAAATAGTATTCATAAAATGATACCAACCAACCATTATTCTGCAATTGTGATAGGCGCAGGACCAGCCGGACTTACGGCTGGCATCTACCTTTCGCGTGCCAGGGTAAAAACATTAATTCTGAACGAAGGCACCGTAGGCGGGCAAATGGTACTTACTCATGAAATTGCCAATTATCCTGGTGTTGACAATATCAGTGGATATCAGCTTTCGATGACAATGCGTAACCAGGCGAAAAAATTTGGTTGCGATATCAAAGCCAATATCAATATTGAAACGCTCGATCTTGAAAGTGATATAAAAGAAGTTGTTTTAGCCGATGGTACCAGATATACTGCTGATGCAGTAATACTTAGCCCTGGTGGCCGGTCGCGTACGCTCGGGGTAACCGGCGAAAATGACCTGAAAGGCAGAGGTATTTCATATTGTGCTACCTGTGACGGCGATTTCTTTACTGACAAGGAGATTATCGTTGTTGGCGGTGGCAATTCGGCACTCGAAGAAGCTGTTTCCCTCACAAAATATGCCAGCAAAGTTACTATCGTTCACCAGTTCGATCATTTTCAGGCATTTGAATTTGCTATTGAAGAAGCACGGAACCATCCGAAAATCAGTTTCATGATGGAATCAAAAATAACTGCTTTTCATGGCGATGAAAAACTTAACGGAGTAGAAATTACTGATCTGAAAACCGGTGAAAAAGAAAATCATGCTATTGATGGAGTTTTTATCTTTATAGGTTACGTTCCTAATACCGAATTTCTTGAAGGCAAATCAGAACTCAACAAATGGAATGAAATTGTTGTGGATGCTGATATGCAAACCAGCACCGAAGGCGTTTTTGCCGCGGGTGATTCTATCGCCAAACGCTACAGGCAAGTTACAACAGCTGTTGCTGATGGAACCATTGCTGCCCTGGCTGCTTCAAAATACATACACGAAATAAATAAAAACAAAACTTTTCAACACGCTTAATCATGACACTTGTACTCTTAGTTACCGGACTTCTTTTTGCATCTTTAATCACTTATATGTATTTCGCCTATAAGAAAATTAAAAATACACCTGACACTGAAACTCATTCAGCGATTAAGGAACTGACCGACTCAAATTTTCAGGCGCAGGTTAAAACCGGGGTTACTTTGGTTGATTTCTGGGCTGCATGGTGTATGCCGTGCAAAATGATGGCTCCGGTTTTAAACGAAACTGCTGAATCATTGGGTAATACTGCCAAAATTGGCAAACTCGATGTTGATTCGAACCGTGAATCATCAGCTAAATATGGCGTTCGGAGTATTCCTACATTGATTTTGTTTAAAAACGGGAAAGAAATAAACCGCTTCGTCGGCGTTAAAACCAAGGACTTCTTGTTGAAAGAGATTAAAAAAGTGGTGTAAATTTTCAGTACTAAGAATCAAAAATATAAGATCCGAAATATTCAGCCGATCTCATCTGAATCATCAACTCTAAGGAGAAAATCTAAAAAAATGAAAAAATGAAAGAAACTTGTGAAACTGAAAATAAACCCAAAACCTTAAAGGAACTGATCCGGTCGTCTTATTTTTGGAAACCTGCTGCCGGAGTAATAATAGGAGGAATCGGAGGATTTTTGTATTACCACTTCGTAGGCTGTGCATCAGGCACCTGCGGCATTACAAGTAATCCATTATCAAGCACTCTTTTCGGAGCAGCGATTGGATTTTTTGTTGTTAACCGTCCTTGCAAAACATGCTGATTTTATCCATATCTTTACACTATCTATAATACTATGGAAATAAAGGAAATTAATACCAGGTATAGCCAACTTGCTGAATCGGAATGCTGCCTTTCATGCGGTGGTGCTATCAATTATGCTGAACCTGAAACCGGTGAAGTATGTGTCGATCTGGGCAGCGGTCGCGGAACGGATGTATTACGCATGGCTGAATCGGTTGGTGAAACCGGTTTTGTTTACGGCATCGATATTTCGGACGGAATGCTGGAAAAAGCACGTAAAAATGCAGAGAAATTCGGTGCAACTAATGTTAGCTTTATTCGCTGCGAACTCGAGAACCTTGAATTGCCTGATCAAACAGCCGATCTTGTAATATCGAATTGTACACTAAACCATGCTGCCGACAAACAAACCGTTTGGAACGAAATATTCCGCATACTGAAAAAAGGCGGACGTTTTGTAATCAGCGATATTTATTCCACGTCACCTATTGCCGACGAATACCGTAACAATCCTGCAGCAGTGGCCGAATGTTGGGCAGGCTCAGTTACTCGCCCCGAATACATGCAGCAGCTCGAAAAAGCAGGCTTTGCATCGGTCGAAATCATCGAAGAATCAGCACCTTACTCTAAAGGAAATGCTGAAGTATGCAGTTTTACGATAGCCGGGAAAAAATCGGCAAGTACATGTGGCTGCGGTAACTAAACTAAAGAAATCATATGAGAAAAGTAATAATTTTAATAGCGTTAGGCTTCACCATCCTATTGACTAACTGTAAAAGCGATGCTTCGGTTAATGATACTGAAACTTCAGGAACAATTATTCCACTTACAAACGAAACATTTAAAGCAAATGTTTTCAACTACCCGGTTAACCAGCAGTGGAAATACGAAGGCGAATTACCTGCTATAATCGATTTTTATGCCACATGGTGTGCACCATGTAAAAAGCTATCACCTCTCCTCGAAGATCTGGCAGTAAAATATGAAGGAAAGATCATTGTGTATAAAGTTGATGTGGATGCTGAACAGCAATTGGCGCAAAGCATGGGCATTCAAAGTATGCCTACCCTGCTTTTCATTCCTGCAAATGGTCAGCCACAGCAATCAATTGGCCTTGTGTCTTCCGAAACACTCGAGAAAATGATAAATGAAATTTTACTGGTTAAATAATCACTTAATATATTTTTAACATGAAAACACTTGTGAAAAAGAAAGTTGAAACTCAGAAAGTAAACACAAAAAAAGTAGCTCAGTGCTGCGCCAAAACATCCAAAACGGTCGTTGGCTGCCACGACTAACTAACATTAATTTGATAAAGAGCTTGTGGAAAACTTCATGGGCTCGGAGGTTGTAATTTTAAAATAGGTTCGCGTTAATGAATTATTCAAAACATAATATTTTCTCCAGGATTTCCGGATCAGATAACTTTTTTATAGTTAATCTGCTCAGCGGCAGCGCGGATATATTAAATCCTGCCGAAGGTAAAATGATACATGATTTCATTGCAGGAAAAGAGATTACACCTGATTTTCAAGCAAATTTGGCAGTGCAGGGATATATTGTGGATGAAAAAAAGGAAGCCCGGCTTTATCGAAGCAAGTATCTCGATTTTGTGGATGAGCGTGATGAGGAAGAAATTCAGTTGTTTTTTGTCCCCAATTACAGTTGCAATTTTGCCTGTACCTATTGTTACCAGGACGAATACACCACCGCCAGACAAGGACTTACTACCGAAATAATTGATGCTTTCTTCAATTATGTGAATACTGAATTTGCCGGACGAAAAAAGTATGTTACCGTTTTTGGCGGTGAGCCTTTGCTGAATTCACCCAGGCAAAAGGAGTTAATTGCATACCTGCTGGAAAAGGCAAACACATCACAACTGGAAGTTTGTTTTGTCACCAACGGATATTCGCTCACTGAATACATTGATATACTTACAACTGCCAACATTCGCGAAATACAAATTACTCTTGACGGTATTGGTGTCATGCACGATGATCGCCGTTTTCTGAAAGGCGGAGGCAAAACTTTCGATAAAATTGTTGAAGGAATTGATGTTTGCTTAAACAATGAATTGCCAGTTAACCTTCGCATGGTTGTTGACAAAGAGAACATAACCGGATTACCCGAATTGGCTCAGTTTGCCATTGATAAAGGCTGGACCAAAAACGAGTTTTTCAAAACACAACTCGGCCGGAATTATGAGTTGCATCATTGCCAGGCAACTTCCGCCAACCTTTTTAGCCGCATCTCACTTTACGAAACCATTTACGAGCAGGTAAAGGAACATCCACATATCCTGGAATTTTATAAACCTGCTTATTCGATTTCAAAGTTCCTTGCCGAAAATGGCGAACTTCCTGATCCACTCTTCGATGCATGCCCTGCATGTAAATCGGAATGGGCCTTCGACTTCACGGGTCACATCTTTTCGTGCACAGCCACTGTTGGTAAAGAAGGCGAATCGCTGGGAACATTCTATCCGGAAGTTTCGCGAAAAGATGATATGATCAACGCCTGGGAAAACCGCGATGTTACTTCTATCGCCGAATGCAGCAATTGCAACCTGCAACTGGCGTGTGGCGGAGGTTGCGGCTCTGTGGCTAAAAACCGGACAGGTAATGCTTGTTCAACTGATTGCCGCCCGGTAAAAGAATTGCTGGAACTGGGATTCGCGGCTTATCTTGAAAAGAATTAGTTCAAAAGTTAAAAAGCAAAAGTAAAAAAGCAAAAGTAAAAGTAAATTGTAATGGGAAGTTATAGTATACTTTGAATTACAACTGAATGACAACCAAGTCCTCTGAAAAACTCTAAAACCTCAACCCTCAACAACTGAATGACTACTCACAAAATATCTCAACCCTCAACAACTGAATGACTACTCACATTTCTCAAAAGCTCAAAATATCTCAACCCCTCAACAACTGAATAACTACTCACACTTCTCAAAAGCTCAAAATATCTCAACCCCTCAACAACTGAATGACCATCGAATAACTACTCATCCTTCCCCAAAACTCAAATAACTCAACCCTCAACAATTGAATGACTACTCATCCTTCCCAAAAACTCAAATAACTCAACCCTCAACCATTGAATGACTGCTCACACTTCTCAGAAGCTCAAAATAACTCAACCCTCAACCATAGATCAACTCAATAATAATGAAAGAAATAACATCATCCGAATTCGAAACCGAGGTTCTTGCCGGCGGTAAAGTTGTCCTCGATTTCTATTCCACCGAATGCCCGCCATGCGAGGCTGTTGCACCCAAATTTGAAGGTTTGGCAAAACTGTATGGCAACGATATCAAATTCGTTAAAATGTTTCGCCAGCAAAACAAGCCACTGGCTGAAAAGTTAGGCGTTAAATCATCACCTACATTACTTTTCTTTGATAACGGCGTTCAGGTTGCCGAAACACTTTCAGGTGGTATAAAGCGGAGCGATATTATCCATCAACTCGATAGTATGCTCCCGTATGAAAGAGTGAAAGAAATAAATTCGCTCATCAAACCAACTGTTTCAGAATTCGATGTACTCATACTTGGTGCCGGACCTGGCGGACTTACTGCCGGCTTGTACCTGTGCCAGTCGAAAATAAACACAGTGCTTATTGATATAGCACTTCCGGGCGGCCATGTTTCAACCACGCATGAAGTATCCAACTATCCTGGGTTTATTGATCCTCAGCCTGGGTATATGCTTTCGCACAATATGTCGGAGCAAACCAAACTCTGCGGTACCATTTATAAAGTAGCCGTTGATGTATCGAAAATTGACCTGGAGAAGAAAGAAGTTGTGGTTGATGAATTTGAAACTATAAGGGCAAAAAAAATAATTATTGCAACCGGCACATCACCTAATCTGATGGGAATACCAGGCGAACGTGAATTGAAAGGCAAAGGCATATCCTACTGTGCTACCTGCGATGCAAAATATTACGGCGACAAGGAAGTGGTTGTGATTGGCGGAGGTAACTCAGCCGTGGAAGAAGCCGATTTTATCAGCAAGTTTGCAAGTAAAATCACTATGGTTCACCAATTCGATGCTTTCACTGCAAACAAACAGGCACAGGAGAAATTGTTCGCAAATCCCAAAATCAGCGTACTTTTTGAACATGAACCCAGATCGTTCTCCCGCGATGGCGACAAAATGATTACCGAAGTAGAGGATCTCAAAACAAATAAAATATCCAGCCTGGTCAGCGACGGAGTATTCGTTTTTATAGGAATGAAGCCCAATATCGATTTGTTCAGGGAAAAACTGGAACTTGACAAATGGGGATACATTAAAACAGACGAGGATATGCGCACCAATGTGGCCGATATATATGCAGTTGGCGACGTTATAAGTAAAAAATACAGGCAGATTACCACGGCAGTTGCCGATGGAACCATAGCAGCTATTGCAATAGCAAAAGAATTTAATTAACCGGAAAAACCTATCATACCATGAATGCAAACCAATTAATTATTGAGCACGTTAGCCCTTTTGACGTTCCAACAACAGTTGAAAAGCTGGTTGAAGCCGCAGGCAAAAGAGATTGGCAGAACCCTGCTAATCACAATCTTCAGCAATCATTGGCAAAATCGGGCAAAGAGGTCAGACCCGTTCAGGTAGTCGAGATATGCAAAGCCGATTATTCAGGTAAGATGCTGGAAAAAAATGACGAAAGGATCAGTTCAATCCTGATGCCTTGCCGCATTTCGGTGTACGAAAAAGAAGATGGCAAAACCTATGTTACGCTGCTGAACATGGCTGCAATGACTACCGGCTTGCCCACTGCTACCGCCGAAGCCATAAATGGTGCTTCCGACGAAACTTTCGAAATCGTTAAGTCGGTTATCGGGCCTTTCTGAAACAGGTTTTTGAACTTTCCATTTCATTGTATTTTTTTTGCAATCTGAAAATTTTTGGGTTGGCATATTAAATGTATAGTTAATGTCATAACATCCAAATGCTGTGTTATGAAATTGATTATAGCAATACTATGTATGGTGAAATCTAATTTCTTTTACTCAGATGTTGATACTAAATAAAATCCTATGAACAGCATTATAATCATCGGCACAGAGCCCCCTTGTCCCAGATGCAAATTACTGACAAAAATTGTTTCTGATAAAGTTAAGGAATTAGAAATAAATGCGGTAGTAAATCATGCGGTATATACTGATACTGAAGCAGGAGAATTTGCCGGTCGACTAAATTTAGAACCAGGTACGGCCAGCTTGGTTGCAAAAAGGATGAATGTTGAAATTGATAATTCCAGGAAGATAATCCCAAACTTCGATTCTGAGTTTAATACCGAATATGAAGATTACTTCTTCACAAACTGGTCGTACGAATTGGATGAGCATCTGCGGCTTTTCGAAAATAAAGCAAAAGAAATGGGCATATTAATGACACCTTCATTAATTATTAATGGCAATCTTAAACATAGCGGAAGCGTACCACGATTATCGCAAATAGAAACATGGTTATTGGAATTGAAAGAAGTATAGGTAAAAAAAAATACTGATTGCTCGCATTTAAAAAACGGTTAAACTGAGTATCACAAATAATTAAACTGAGATATAAAGATGAAGAAAGTTCTCATTCTCGGTGGCGGATTTGCAGGCGTGCAAACAGCTATTGAGTTACAGAAAAAAGGCATATTTGATATTACCCTTGTCTCGGATCGTGACTATTTATATTTGTATCCTATATCCATTTGGGTTCCTGTTCATATTAAGGAATTCAGTGATGTAAAAGTACCTTTGGCAAGCATTCAAAAAAAATATCCTTTTAATCTGATAATTGATAAAATTACTGGAATTCATGCTGTTGATAATAAAGTAGTTTGCAAAAACCAAACCTTAACCTACGACTACCTGGTGGCAGCTTTTGGTGCTGAGAAACTGCAGCATAAGGGCATAAACCATACCTTGTCAATCTGCGCCATGCCTGAAATGGCACTGGAAATCCGCAAAAGACTGGATGAACTTGTTCAGAAAGGCAGCGGAAAAATAGCAATAGGATTTGGCGGAAATCCGAAAGATAAATCTGCTGTCAGGGGCGGGCCGGCTTTTGAGCTGATGTTCAATATTCACAACTACCTGAAAAGGAAAAAACTACGTGATAATTTTGAACTGACATTTTTTGCACCCATGGATGAGCCGGGAGCAAAAATGGGCAAAGGAGCATTGGCTATGATGGATAAAATGTTTACCAGTTATAACATAAGTAAACGATTCGGCAAAAAGATCAGGGAGTTTGTCAGCGATGGTGTGATTTTCGAGGACGATTCGAAACTGGTTTCCAATTTTACCCTGTTTATTTCAGCCGGAACGGGGCCTGCCTTGCTCCTGAATTCTGATTTACCACTATCGGATGCCGGATTTGTTAAAATTGATAATTACGGGCAAGTTACTGGATTTACAAACGTATTTGCCATTGGCGATATTGCCGCGATAGAAGGCCCGGAATGGACTGCTAAACAAGGGCATATTGCCGAACTTATGGGTCGGAATGCTGCCTACAATATTATAGAGATTGAAAAAGGAAGCAACAAACGAAAAGGATACCAGGAACATTTGAATATTCTATGCGTAATGGATACAGGCGACGGTGCAGCTTTTATTTTCCGCAACAGTAAAAAAGCTTATATGATTCCAATGCCTGTTGTGGGCCACTGGATAAAAAAAGGATGGGGGGTATATGCACGTCTTTCGAAATTAGGAAAATTGCCGAGATTGCCGGGGATGTGATAATGTGATAATGCGATAATGCGATAATGCGATGATGGGATAATGCGATAATGGGATAATGCGAAAATTTGAAAGCACAAACATTTGAGTTAATTGTTTACAAGTGAGGATTATAAATTTGGGTGGGATAGTAATTCAATTGTTAAAATCATAAAATAGGAATTATGTTGAAATTACTTGTTGATAAACGAATTCTCATTCTTGCTTTATTAGCCGCCGGTCTGTATTATGGTATTTCAGTGTATCATATTTCGCTTTGGTATGTGCTGATGGCAGGTGTGGTTCTGGGAGTTGTTTTTGGAAAAGTTTTCTGCCGTTGGGTTTGTCCGCTCGGATTAATGATGGAATTTATAATGGGTATGAGCCCCGATGGAAAAATCAAGGGAATGTATCAATACCATAAAGTTGGTTGCCCGATCGCATGGATTTCCGGATGGCTCAACAAATACTCGTTATTCCGTATAAAAATCAATAATGAGACGTGTAAAAACTGTGGCATCTGCGACAAGGAATGCTACATTGTTGCCATGGAACCCCAAAAATATAGTTTATACAAACCTGTAATGAACCGACCCGGCGATAGTTTCACCTGCTCCAAATGCCTTAAATGTGTGGCAACCTGCCCGAATGGAAGTCTAACATATAAAGTCTGAAACCGGAAATAAATTATCAATCAATAGCCTTCTATCTTCCGACTTCCGACTTCCGTCTCCCGTCTCACGTCCCCCGACAAAAAAAACAAAACTATTTTTAGAACCAAAAACATGAAAGGAAATTTCACAACAATAATTAACGACACGCGACCGGTAATTGTCGATTTTCACGCCATGTGGTGTGGGCCATGCAAGGTTCAGTCTCCGATTTTAAAAGAGTTATCTGCTGAACTAGGTGATAAAGTCAGGGTTATAAAAATTGATGTGGATCAAAACAACGCCTTATCCAGCCAATACCAGATACAGAGTGTCCCGACCCTGATAGTTTTTAAAAACGGCAAACCGGTCTGGAGACAATCGGGGGTTGTGAGCAAAGCTGAACTTTACAGTGTTTTAATGCAGAATATTTAAACAGGCTGCGACAAAAAATAAAATCTATTTTACAATGGTTGGGTTTACGACACAATTATTGCAACAAACCAATAGTTTAGAAGGTGAAGGATTATTCTGAGAAAGAATTTTCCGAAACAACCGAAAGATATGAAATGAATAACCAAAGCCCAGCTATCAATAACAAACCCTGTTATACAGTTTAAGTTCGTCAGGCCGGGTTTTTGCTGCCGGCTTCCTTCAGTTTTGCAGTTACTTGCATCCCCATTCCGGGCGCACACTAAAAGAGGCTATCTTAACTATAAGACAGCCTCTTTTTTTTAAAAGTGTGTGAGTAAATGTTTATCTGAGCTTCAATTTTTCCAGGATATTCTTTGCTTCCTGTTGATGAAAATTATCAGGATTAGAAGCAACAGAGGCAAATTGGGTGATAGCTTCATTTTTCTGATTGTTTTTCAGGTAGCAAAGTCCCTTGTACCATTCAGCATGTTCAATATAAAGATTGTCGTTCTGTTCGATTATTGTGTTAAAGGCTTTTATCGCGTTATCATAATTTTGGGTTTCGATGTTCGAAATCCCGTAATAAAACCAGACAGCAATATTCGATTTATCTTTATTGAGAATGCTTTTGAATAACACCGAGGCGGTTCTGAAGTCCATTTGCTGGAACTTGATCACTGCTTCAACTATATTCTGATCGCCACGGGTCAGATCCACGATATTCTCCGCAGTATAATATTGATTGAAGAGCGAATCATTTGTGATCTTCCGCGGTGTTTGCATATACAAAGTGGCAGCAACGGCACAAAGCACCAGCATCGAAGCAGCAGCGTACCACCACTTACGGGCGTACAACCGTACAATCAGGACTTCTTTCTTATTGGCGCGGCCTGCATTGATTGCCGCAATCAATTTGCGGCGTAAATCAATAACATCATCACGCATCAGAGCAGAATCAATAGTTTGTGAAAACTTTAATTCATCTGCCAGGTCAGGATCTGATCTCAATTCCTTCCTGAAGGCGGATTGCTCAGGAGGAGCCATCTCATTGGCAAGATATTGCTCAATGGTGGCCGAATGTTTAGTTTGGTTTTTCATGGTTAAAAAATTTGTTAATACGTGGGTCATCTGCAACACGTTTCTTTAAATCGTCCTTGCACAGACATCGGCGGGTTTTAGTATAATTTTCGGTTTTAAAACCCATGATTCCGGCAATTTCCTTTACGGGTGTCTTGTGAATAAAAAGTTTCAGCACTTTCTGACAGCTATCGGGTAAGGATAAAAAATGTATCTGAATAATTCTATGCAATTCGGTTTCCTTTATACTTGCTTCACAAAGCATGGCTTTCGGGAGCTCGATAAACTCTTCCACATCCTTGAGTTTATCATAGATAGCTTTTCGCTTGTTTAGTTTTTGAAGCCACAAACTCCGGCAAACCGAATATATATATGTTTTAAAGGGACTGGTTAATTCTAATTGGTTTTGGCTGATTTTATTATATAGTGTGACTATCCCATCCTGAAATATAGCCTCTGCATCCTCCTCTATTCCTCCATTATCGGTCACAAGGAACTTTATCAACGGATAAAACTCCTTGTAGGCGAAATTAATGATGTAATCACTTCTTAATCTCAGCCCTTCTAATATGGCTTCATCAGAATAATGTATCATAGCTATGGTATTTTATATCTCTGATTGGAAAAGGTAATATCAATTTTACAATATATTTCTTAGTTTATTCTAAAACAGAATTCAACTACCTGTTATACAACGTTTTAAAAAATATATTTTATAACAACGATTAACTGAGAAATGTAAACTCAAAACGGGCAGAAACCGTACATTTTTCAAAATCCATCCGTCCTGGCGGACCAAATCCCATATCCCAAGTGAATAGATGAAGGTAATCAGGATTAAAAAGACCTGAAAGGAAGCATTTTCTGATTCAATAAGGGTTATCTTATTTAACAATCTTTCCCGGTTCCATGCTTCAGTAAACAGGAAGGTAAACTGGCTCAACAACCTGAACCTTATATACTTAGAGTGGAATAATATCACGCATTCAAAAAAGACCCAAAATACCAATACCCAAATTTCAAGAACCAGGTCGTGCTCTACAACCCGCTTGGAATCTGGAGCTTGGGATTTTAATTTTGAGACTTAATCAATGCGGAAATTTATCCTGTTTGCAGTATAGATTATGGTATATGCATAAACTTATGCGCCTGCAGCGAAATATGCCAGCGGGGATTTTTCATTACATAATCGATAATACCGGGCAATACAACCTGCATACGGCTCCATTCGGGCTGCAAACACAGATAACAATCAGCATTGACTTGCATCGCGTTTTCTTCGGCCCATTCAAAATCAGCTTCTTCAAAAATAATGACTTTCAGTTCGTTGGCTCTGCTGAAAATTTCCGGTTTCGGAGGGCTTTTTCGCTTTGGTGACAGGCAAATCCAATCGAATGAGCCGCTGAAAGGATGCGAACCTGATGTTTCGAGATGTACCTGCAAGTCCTCGCTTTTTAACTTATCACACAGGTAATCAAGATTGTACATAAGTGGTTCGCCGCCGGTTACAACAACCGTGGCTGCAGGATTTCCTGTTACCCGGCTAACAATTTCATCTGTATCGGTGAGGGGATGAAGTTTCGGATTCCACGATTCTTTTACATCGCACCAGTAGCAACCCACATCACAGCCTCCCACACGCAAAAAATACGCGGCTTTGCCTGTATGAAAGCCTTCTCCCTGAATGGTGTAGAAGTCCTCCATGAGTGGAAGCAGTTTACCTTGCCGTGTTTGATCTGTTTTCAATGGATTGGGGGATTTAGGGGATTTCGGATTTCGGATGTCGGATTGCGGATTGAGGATTGGGGATTGGGGATTTGGAGGGCTTGGCACCTGGAATTTAGGATTAGTGCTGATGTGGTTCCTTTAATGAGATTTTTGAGCCCTTACTTGTCCCGCTCCCTTATATCGGTATTCTTAGCTTAAACTTCTTTATTGTAAGCTTTAAACGTATTCATCAGCAGCGAAACTATGGTCATTGGGCCAACACCTCCCGGTACAGGAGTGATGAAGGAACATTTAGGTGCTACTTCCTCGAATTTCACATCCCCGATGATATGATAGCCTTTTTCACTGTTATCTTCTATTCGGTGAATACCAACATCAATCACAACGGCTCCTTCTTTAACCATTTCGGCTGTTACAAACGATGGCTGACCCATAGCTGCGATGAGAATATCAGCTGTCGCTGCAATTTCCTTAAGATTTTTTGTACCTGTATGACATATTGTTACCGTACAATTCCCCGGGTTTGCTTTTCGCGAAAGCATTACGCTGATAGGTGTCCCTACTATATTGCTACGGCCCAGAACCACGCAGTGTTTGCCGCTGGTTTCGATGTGGCTGTGTTCAAGTAACTGCATAATTCCGTAAGGAGTGGCCGGAAGATAGGTCGGTTCGCCCAACATCATGCGACCAAGGCTAACCGGGTGAAACCCGTCAACATCTTTATCCGGATCAATGCAGCTGATCACCTTCTGTACATTGATATGACCGGGCAATGGCAGCTGTACTATAAAACCATCCACTTCATTGTCATTATTGAGAAAATCGATGATTTCCAGCAGTTTTTTCTCTGTTGTATCAGCTTCAAGCCTGTAGATAGTTGAAGTAAATCCAACTTCTTTACAAGCCCTTTCTTTGCTGTTTACGTAAGTCTGGCTGGCAGCATCCTCACCCACCAGAACAGCAACCAGATGCGGAGCACGGTCACCTTTATCAATAATAGCAGCACTTTTTGCGGCCAGTTCCTTCTTAATTTCGGAAGCAATTTTCTTTCCGTCGATAAGTTGCATGTTTTTCGGGTAAATCGTTATTTGTTATTGGAAAATTGATGAGAAGTTCAAATTATAAGCATTGAATAGGGTCATAGTATCAAATCCCAACTTCCGAAAACCGAAACAGCTATCCCATTCTCCATTTCGCCCCTTCCCCTCTTCGCCCCTTCCCCCCTTCTCCTCTCCTTATAACCCTTCTCCTTGTCCCCCCTTCTCCCTGTCGCTCAACCAGAGCCATATCACTCATACTTCTCTATCTTCTCTTCGTGTTCTTCATCTGCTGTGCCATTTTCTGGGCTCCACCGGTAGTGAGCATTTTCATCATTTTTCGTGTATCGTCAAACTGTTTGATAAGGCGGTTGACCTCCTGGATATCGGTACCGCTTCCCTGGGCGATCCGCTTGCGGCGGCTACCATTCAGTACTGCCGGGTTTTCTCTTTCGAGTGGTGTCATTGATTGAATTATGGCTTCGATTCCTTTGAACGCATTTTCATCAATATCAATATCCTTGATGGCTTTGCCCATCCCGGGGATCATGCTCATGAGGTCTTTTACATTACCCATCTTCTTGATCTGCCTGATCTGATCAATAAAATCATTGAAGTTAAACTGATCTTTTGCAAGCTTCTTTTGCAGTTTACGGGCTGACTCTTCATCATACTGCTCCTGTGCACGCTCAACCAGCGAAACTATATCACCCATACCAAGAATACGGTCGGCCATACGTTCGGGATAGAACATATCAATGGCATCCATCTTCTCTCCAATACCAACAAATTTGATGGGTTTATTTACAACTGAACGAATAGTGAGCGCAGCACCGCCACGTGTATCTCCATCGAGTTTGGTAAGAATTACTCCGTCGAAATCAAGCTTGTCGTTAAACGCTTTTGCTGTGTTCACTGCATCCTGACCTGTCATTGCATCAACAACGAACAGCGTTTCGTGCGGATTCAATGCCGATTTAAGTGCTGAAATTTCGTTCATCATCAACTCATCAATGGCTAAACGGCCGGCGGTATCAATAATCAAAACATTGAAACCACGGTCTTTGGCATGATTGAGGGCATTGCGGGCAATTTTTACAGCATCTTTATTTTCAGGTTCAGCATAAACTTCAATACCGATCTGCTCACCCAAAACTTTTAACTGGTCAATAGCAGCCGGACGGTAAATATCGCAGGCAACCAGCAAAGGACTTTTACCTTTCTTAGTATGCAGATAACTGGCCAGTTTAGCTGAGAAGGTTGTTTTACCGCTTCCCTGCAAACCCGACATTAAGATCACTGCAGGACTGCCTTTGAGGTTAATTTCAACTTTCTCGCCGCCCATGAGTTCGGCAAGTTCGTCGTGGACAATTTTAACCATCAATTGTCCGGGGGAAACTGAAGTTAACACATTCTGACCAAGTGCCTTCACTTTTACCGTATCAGTAAATTCCTTGGCTACCTTATAACTCACGTCGGCATCGAGCAATGCTTTACGAACATCCTTGAGGGTTTCGGCTACGTTTATTTCGGTGATATACCCGTGGCCTTTCAGTAGTTTAAATGCTCTGTCGAGCCTGTCGCTTAGACTTTCAAACATTGTATTGCAGTATTTTCGGAGATTGATAAATAGGCCTGCTTAAACAGGGGTGCAAAGGTAGTAATTTTTAGAATGTGGAAATTGGGGGAGGTTGGGGAATTTGATAATTCGATAATTCGATAATTCGACAATTCGATAATTCGACAATTCGACAATTCGATAATTCGATAATTCGACAATTCGAAAATTCGACAATTTAGCAATTTAGCAGCTCGATACTATCTGTCACTAACTTAAACCAGAAACGCTTCAAACCCTGTAAACCCTTCAAACCCTTCAAACCCTTTTTCAATAATTTACAAAACAATATTCCTTATTGTTTTTCAATCCTTACTGAGAAATCATCAAGCTCAATTAATCTCTTGCCGGTGTTCCATGCATAAACCTTTAGGATCAGTCCTGACTGTTGAAGAAGCTTTTTATCAATAAGAGCGTAGTTTATCACAAAATTCATGTTTCGCTCATCGTGAATAAAATTATTTATATCTACTGCCTTCCATAGCAAGGATTTACCATCTTTTTCAACTGAGATAACATAAACTGCCCTCGCACCGGATCCGGCTTTTGCCCAAACACCTGTTCTGACTATAAGTTTAACTAAATTACTCATTTCTGCGAGCGAATCAACCGGGTATTCGAAGGAAACAGAATAATCGCCTGGCATCAATTGTAAGGAACGATTTCTGCCTGCAGAGGATATTTTTGTCTCATCAGGTATTGTCCAATACAAAGAGGATTTTTCAAGATTGTTTTCACTCAAAAGCAACTCTGCACAAGTGCTGTCAACTGAAATCCCAAAGAAAGTGCAAACCGGGTTGCTATTATCTGTAAGCTTTTCTTTGCTAACATTACTTCGTTTGAATGTTACGTGGTTCCAGCTGATACTAATTTCATTTTTCATCATATCCGGATTGGAACAACGGAACATTATTTTACTTACCGAAGAACCGGACATGCCATTTTCAGGATTGATGATCAGTGGATTGATCCACAAACCATATGAAGCATTTTTGGGAACAATCCTGTACATGCGGATATCGCCGTTTTCGAGCAGGTAATAAATATAAGCAGCTTCATCTTTATAGAAAAAACTCTTAAGTTCACCAATGAGGTTCCGTTGTATATCAACTGAAGCCTTGAGGATACCATTTTCAGTTTCAGGAACATCAGTCCACGAATTCCAACCAGCCTTTGACTGTTGAATTACTTCGGAATGATACGAAATGGGAGTTTTTCGTTTTTCGTAAACCAGGGCAGGGAATATTCCCCTTTGTATTGACACCGGTTCGTAATTACAAAGTAAACTCATGAGTGCCTCAGGTTCATCGTTAAGTAAATAGCGTCCGTCAATACTTTCGAGTGTTCCACCATGTATATCGTGTGTTATTTTTCGCAACTCCCAGATTAAGAAATCAGGTGCATTATCGCTTCCGAAATGCAAGGCATTCAACTGATCCAGATCCTGAGTGTATGAAGCGTAGCTCTGTAAAACAGGTCTGGGCTGCCAGTTGAGATTATTAGCTGCTATGTAGGTATAGTCCCATGGGTAAATGTCAGTTGTTTTCGTGCCAATCAATTTTATAATACTATTATCCAACTTGTTACGTTCCGTAGCACTATCAGAAAACTTAGTGCATGTGCAAGCAAAATACCGGTAATTTAAAGCACTGGCAGTAAGTGTTTTCAGTCCGTTGGCTTTGATATGAAAAGGTTCAAAATAATAAGATTGCTGAAGGGTAACATAAAACATTGCAACTATAATTATTGAAATTACACTATTGAGAATATTTAACTTTCCAGCTAAAATATTATATACTAAGATTATAAACAATATAAAGACAAACAACATTGAAGTGTGCAGGTAATCTTCGCGGGCCATGCCATATTTCCAGATCGCAAAAAACGCCGGTCCGGCCAGTATGGTAAACCTTATCAACGCTTTGTTTTTCAGGTTAATACAGATCAGCAGCATTCCGCTGAACAACGCCAGACCCGTGATCCACCAGTTATTATCAGGGTACACCGAAACTGCCGCCGAATTATCTGCAGCCAGGTAAGTCATGCCAGGCATATAACCCATAATCCCGTTCAAATCGCCATACATTCCCAGCCAACCCGCCAGCAAAACAAACGGTACAATAAGAAATAATAACAAGCGGTACCAGCTTTCGATACCAATTACCATCCTGTAAATCATGATTCCCACAAATGTTAAAGTAACTATCAGGCTTATTATACCAACAAATGCTTTGATATACAGTGCTAATGGCGTGAGTATTAATGCTGGAATAAGCCACCAGACATTACGCCGTTCGAAAAAATTGAGATAAGCCAGAACAATGATCTGAACAAGGGTTAACAATATATCGTTGATTGCCAATAATATAAAAATTGCAAATAAAGCAAAAACCAGATAACCCAAGGGTTTGCCGGTGGCCAACTTCAGTAGGCTGTAAGCCATGAAAACGCGCGCAATAAGATGAATGGCGACTGCAATCCAAAAATTTGGTCCGAAAGGCAATGGATACATTATGAAGGCCAATGGTCCGTGCGGAAAAATAATATGCCGGCCCAACTGAAGATTACCGCTGATCAGGAAATTGAAAACCCAGGCCAGGGGAGGATCGATGCCGTTAGCAAAAACCGATGCCGGGAATGGGAACAATAAAAATGCCGGAACCAGGGCAATAACGAAAAGGATCAGATTATTGGTTTTACCCGATACCGGATGGTAAAGGAAATCACGTACAAACATTGGAATTCTTTAGCGCCACTAAATTAATCAAGTATTGCTCACCCGCAAGCATAAGGGAAAAGTAAGTTTTTTTTACCCATCTTAAATTTATATTCGTATTAATAATATATTTGCAATCTAGTCTGCTGAAATTGACCATTACAATCAGTGAACTAATCGTTAGTTTATCAAATTCAACTGCTGGAACTGTATTACAGATTTTACCAATTAAATAACTGATATTCAGCAATTAGCATTAACACTACTCTTGCCTTTCACATTGATTAGTATTAATTTTCTTTTTTCGTTCAGAAATCAATCAACAAACAATAATCAAAACCCATGAGAAAACTAACTGCACTCTTATTAAGCCTTCTGTTTGTAATTTTTGCCTTCGGCAAATCTGTTACTATAGAAAAAGCCGGCCAGGTGGCCAACAATTATTTTGCGACCTATTCAGGTAAAGCGATCCTGAATGTCGAAAACAGTTTCAGTAAGACTTACAACGGAATCACAACCTACCACGTATTTAATTATACCGGTGGTGGTTTTGTAGTGGTTTCGGCTGACGACATTGCAATTCCTATACTTGCACAATCGAATGAAGGATTTGTTGAAAATGAGATCACCAATCCGGCAACAAAATTCATGTTCGAAACGTACAGCAAAGAAATTGCGCATGCAATTGCTGCTAATATGGATAACACTGAATCCGTTGGGCAATGGAATCAGATTCTTAACAACGAAATCGATGCACCTACCATGGATGTTGCGCCATTATTAACAACAACCTGGGACCAGGGACAATGGTACAATTACTATTGCCCGACTGCTGCCGGCGGACCTGGCGGAAAAGCCTGGGCCGGATGTGTTGCCACCACGATGGGACAGGTGATGAAATACTACAACTTCCCTGAAAAAGGAGTATTGTCACATTCATACGTTCATCCTACTTATGGCACTCAAACAGCAAATTTCGGCACTACCTTATATAATTTCAGCAATATGGGTTCGTCAGCCACAAGCGGAAGTTACACCGAGATTGCTACACTTTTACGCCAGGCAGGTGTCAGCGTAAATATGGCTTATGCACCCGACGGTTCAGGTGCTTTTTCAACAGATGTGCCCTGGGCTATGGCTACCTACTTCAATTATGATCAGGCAACTATTAAACATAATCCTAAGTCTAATTATACCAATACTACCTGGGTTGCTTTCCTTAAATCGGAACTGGATGCAAGCCGTCCGTTATACTATTCAGGAAGCGGCCCCGGTGGCGGACATGCCTGGGTTTGCGACGGCTATCGCACGAGCGACAATAAATTTCATATGAACTGGGGCTGGTCAGGTGCCTCTAATGGATATTTTACGGCAACCGGAAATATTGTAGCTGGAGGAAATACTTTTAACAGCGATTTTGCAGTTGTTAGCGGAATAAAACCAGGGAACCCGAATCTTATTGTGAGGTTCACTGATCTGCCAGAAATGACAATTGCATCTTATGGACAAGTATTAAATATCAACTGCGAAGTAATTAAAGGCACTGCATCTTCCGTTAAACTTTATATCGACAACCAGGTTGTTTTTACAACAACACAAACCACATTTACTTATCCGTGGAGCACTGCATCAGCAGTTCTTGGTACACATGAACTAAAAGTTGAAGCAACGGATGGTACAAATACCGTTTTCCACAAAGTCTCAGTAAGCCTGAGCGAATGGGTTCCCCAGGCAAGTGGTTTTACCACTGCTTCGCGCGGGATCAAATTTATGCATGCCGTTGATACAAATGTTGTTTGGGCCAGTGCTTATGATGGCAGCGGAGGAACTGCGGTTATCCAGGAATTCACAAAAACTATTAACGGCGGAACTCTCTGGACCCCTGGAGTGGTTAATGGGACAGCTGGTCTTGAAATCTCAATGATTTATGGACTCAATAAAGATACTGCATATGTTGCCATGTATAAAACCAGCGGTGCAAAACCAATGGGAATATATGCAACAAAGAATGGCGGCACAACATGGGCACACCAACCAACAGCTTCGTTTGCCAATGCAGCTTCATTCCCTAATGTGGTTCACTTCTTTAATGCTAATGACGGTTTCTGCATGGGCGATCCGATAAACAACGATTTTGAAATTTATACTACCTCAAACGGAGGTACAACCTGGACAGTTGTTCCGGCAGGAAATATTGCCAACCCGCTCACCGGTGAATTTGGTGTTGTGGGTTATTATTCAGCTTATGGCAACAATGCATGGTTCGGAACAAATATGGGCCGTGTATACCGTAGTACTGACAAGGGACTTCACTGGGCTGCTTCAGCTACAACCTTTGCCAACACTATTTATACTGATATTGAATTCAGGGATGCACTTAATGGTTTGGCACAGGATAAGGGCGAAGCATCAACCGGTGCTATATGCGAAACAAGTGACGGTGGGATTACCTGGACAGATGTAGCATCAACAGGAGACATTGGAACAGCCGATTTCTGCTATGTACCCGGAACTGAAAACACATGGGTAAGTACCGAATCGAACACGGCACGTGTACTCGGTGCTGCATACAGTTTCGATGGAGGTCATTCATGGGCTCATGCCGGTGGTACCGAAGCGAATCAATTCCTTGCAACTGACTTTGTAAATAATCATTGCGGATGGGCAGGAACCTTTAATTTAGATGCAACCACAGGTGGAATATTCAAATTTATCGGATTACTTCAGCCTGGCGTAGTTCTTAATCCAATTACAAATCTTGTTGCCCAGCCACTGGATAACAGCGTACATCTTACCTGGAATGAGCCTGCAACTGCTCCGCTCACTTACAACGTTTACCGTAACGATACACTTCTTTCAAATACTCCTTCCTTACAGTACCATGATGCTCCTGTAGCTAACGGCCAGCAGAACTATTGCATTACGGCTGTTTACGACCTTGGCGAATCGCTCAAAACCTGCACTACTGCATGGATCACCGTAGGTGTTCCTAATACCGATGAGGCAGCTTACAGGGTTTATCCTAATCCGGCCATCGAAATCATCAATGTGGTAACTCCTGTTAAATTTAACGAGGTTCGCTTACTTAATAGTGTTGGACAGGTAGTTTACCGTAACAATTATAATGGCACTAATCTCCGCATACTTACCGAAGGATTTGATCCGGGAATGTATATCCTGCAGATTTACACAGGAACACAGCTTATTTCGAAGAAGGTTTCGATTACCAAATAACAATCCTGAATTATAATACTAAAAAAAGCCGGGATCAGTCCGGCTTTTTTTATTTTCAGTAAAATCAACTTGTTTTACGTTGTGGAACTTTCGAAATATAAATTCAGAATTATAAATTGGGCAACCTTATTTTAATTCGTCCTTACCTTTACTTTCTGAAAGAAGCCAAGGACAAGCATCCCAAGGTTCCCTAATACATGTGCTATATCAATTATTAATTCTATAATTTGTAAAAGTACCCTATTCCCAGAATAAAATAAGTATCAGGTCTGCTCACGTTTATTTCTTTTTGAATCATATAATAAAGATCAATCTTCTGATGCTTCGAAATGGAATATTCTATACCGGCTGTTGCCCGCAGGTTATCAAACACGCTGTAACGGGGGTAATCAAGAGGCGAAAATAGTTCGAAAGATAAATACGGTGAATATGCTTTATCCAAATCCCATTTCAGGCTGAATTTATTGCGAAAGTAATATTCAGCAACACCTCCATCAGAGGCACGCCCGATATCGGAATATTGATCCTGAAACCGACCACGCCATGATAATTCGAATGGTTTTAGCTTTTTGCTATACTTCACATCAACATAAATACGGTGCCTGAAACTATAATAATCATCAAGCCTTTTCCGCTGCGTAAACCGGTAATTTGCCGAAACCTGAAGATACTTATTGATCTTGTATTCCAGACAGGCTTCAGTAAAACTGGTACCTAATTCTGAGATATTTTCGTAAAAGCGAAACTCTTCGGAGATTTTTGCAGAAAGTCTTTTAGCCACTTTAGCTTCAAAACTAACTGAAGCCCATAACCCGGCATCAATCTGCTGTCCTTTCAGTTGTGTACTAACAAGCAACCCTGCAACTAAAGCAGGGAAGACCACAAAACGAAATAACCCCGATAACGCCATTGAGCTATTTCTTTTTGTAATAATAGATCGTTATGGTAGTTGCATCTTTCAGGAAATCGAACGACATAACCTGGTAACGGTGAATATCAAAACCAGTTCTATTTCTTAAATCTGAAAGCAACAATTCGTGATTTTCGGGCTTTATATTTTCAATATTTTCATAGATCACAGTTTTTGAATATTCCTGCTTGAAAACTATCGGATGATCCAAAATAAAGATAAACGCTATAAATATAGAGTTGAAAACCAGGATAGGGACCAGGTTCAAGCCAATAGCATTAATGAGTCCAAGGGCAATTGCTATTAACAGGTAGGTCATTTCTTTCATCGAAATGCCTTCGGTTCGGTATCGTAACATCGAAAAAACTGCGAACAGCCCGAAAGCCGCACCCATCGAAATATTGGTTTTGTTCAATACAAATGTGATAATAAAAATGATAATATTAAACAGGAAAAAGGTGAACATAAACTCCTTATTCCGGTAGTTCGGAAAATAAATAAGTCCGAAAATAAGCAGCATAGTCGTTATGTCGATACCAATGCCATAGGCAAATCGCTTGTTAATTTTTACAACTTCCTGTTTTTCTTCCGGACTATTTGCAACTTCTGTTTGGTTTGAATTTACTTCAGTGGCTGAAATTCCTGGTAACTGAAACAAAGCTTGTGCTGAAACTGGTCTGTTTAAGGAAAAAACAGATAGAAAAAGTAAGAAAGTGAGTAATTGTTTAATGAATGTCATATCCAAGTCGGTTTAACGCAATTATTTTTTGTTTGAAGCGGTTTCTTTTCAATTCGGTGTTGAGACAGGTTATTCCAAGGCAGTATTTGCTCAGGTAATTTTTGGGTTGCCGGTAAAGTTTCATCATTTTCCTGAAGGGTGATTCCGAATGATTTTCCTGTTTAACCTCCACTATTACCAGGTTCTCTACTTTCATTTCACTTCCATTGCTTTTGTATCGGAGATTCAAATCAACCGTAAGCCTCTCATTTGCATTTTTATTAACCAGTGTCAGCCTCTCGAAAAACACCCGCAGTACGGGCACATAGTTTTGAATATCACCGGGCGTGTGCTCAGCAATGTAATTTGTAAGTGTATCGTTGAGTGTTTCCGGAATGCCATCAACCTGAATTCGCTGCTTAACAGTGCGGCTGGTATTGGTTTTTGATTTGATTTCGAAAAAAGAAATATCTGAATTTACATATTTACGGCAACGGACTTTAAACCTGTTTCGTTTTCCGTTGTGATGCATCATGTAAAGTTGAAAACCGGGCGTATCGAAATAGAGAGTTTCGTAGGGATGAAGCGATTGCCCGTTGATTAACAGCAGGTTGTAATGCGCTGACATTTCTGTTAAAAAACCTTGCAGCTGTTCTTCATGAATCACGAATTTGGTATCAATACGATCCAGCAGTTTTACATGATCCATTTCATCCAGGCTTATTGGAGTGTATTTCGACAAGGGTAAAAGTAAATCAGTCATGGCAGTATTTTTTAGATGGGAGTAAGTTCATGAGCAGTATACAACCTTAATGTTTTATTGTAAAATCAATTATTCAGTATCTATTTGAAAATCTTCATATCTTCAGCCTCAACAGCCTGTTTATTTTCGGTAACCGTAACCTTTCGGATTACAGCATACATTTCCGAGGCGAGGGTGAGCGTCGAATCCTTTGAATAAGCGTAAATCGTGTAATCTCCCGGGCGAAGGAATTTAAATTCATAAATACCTTCATAGCTGGTTCTTACACGCTCGCTATAACTCCTGTCGCTACCATATATAATAAAAACATCTTCATCGGCGGCGGGGTAAATCCCTTTCAGATTTGTAAATTCAGCATTATAATTATGTGCTATTATTTTTCCATAAATGCTTGAGTTTCCTCCCTCACCAGCTTCTTTTGCACATGAGAATGCTGTAAGACCCAACAATAAAACCCAAAAGAAAAGGGATTTTTTTTTCATTTTAACAGAAATTTAATGATTCATTAACGCAATATTAATGCCAAAAGTATAAAAAAAAGGCGAGAACCATTTTGATAAGAAAATGGCTTTATTATATTTTGATGTGCTGGAAAAGTTTGGACATCAAAAGCGATACTATTCTGATTGAATTTAATAGATTCATTAATTAATTCGGAAATTCATTTGCAATTTGTTCTTCGTACTTTTTGCCTGATCAAAAAGTACCAACTTAGCGAAGCGGTCTCATACACAACTTTAAAAATAAGCAATATGTGCATAAAAAATCAAGTCTTTATAAAAATGCTTGCGTTTATAAGCCGAAGGTATCTCCTCGCAATACAAGGCAAGGAAAAGCACAGCAAATCTTTACAGGTTGCCTTGCTGTGTATTGCTACGCACATGCCATTCGCACATACCTCCGGCTAAGAAACGCAGGCGCATTTTTATAAGGCCGGTCCATGCTATGAGAGCTTCCTCTTATGGCCACATTGCGGAACAAGGATTTGGCTTTTTATGAATATTATCAAGGTGTAGAGACCGGCCGAATAGAAATTTTACAACAGATGTAGACGAAGGTAAAACAGCGTGGGCATGTGTGTTTCAAAACACCAGCTTCACGTGCTGTAAAGATATGGGAAAATCTATCAGGCCCATCCCAATTTATTGGGATCATGAGCCTTACCGAGGCGTACATCTGTATGAAATTTATATTAAGCCTTAATCTTTTGGTCCTTTTCCATCAAGGGAAAAGGACAGTAAAATAAAAAAAAATAAATAAACTCTTGAATTCATTTCCCAGCACATCAAAATAATATTTAGCCAAGAAAATGGATACAACTTTGACAAGGCAAAGTTTGGCTTTTTGCTAAAAAAAATGATTTTTTTATACCATAATTGCTAAAATGTGTATCGGACTATTTCTAGAATGCTCAGCCTGCAAACTGCAATTCACTCAAATTTCGATAGAGTCCGTTATCAACCATCAAAAGCTGTTCGTGGGTTCCCTGTTCGATGATCTGTCCTTTGTCGAGCACCAGAATATTATCAGCCTGCCTTATGGTTGACAGCCGGTGTGCGATAACAATGGAGGTTCTCCCTTTCATTAGTTTTTCGAGTGCATCCTGCACCAGTCGTTCTGACTCCGAATCGAGGGAAGATGTAGCTTCGTCGAGAATCAGGATTTTGGGATCTTTAAGCACAGCGCGGGCAATGGCAATACGCTGACGTTGTCCGCCCGAAAGCTGGGTACCACGTTCGCCAACCAGAGTTTCCAATCCATCGGGAAACTGGCTTATAAACTCCCAGGCATTGGCCTTACGGGCAGCATTTTCAATCATTTCATCCGTGGAACCGGGTTTCCCGTAGGCAATATTTTCGCGAATTGTCCCTCCGAAAAGAAAAATATCCTGCGGCACAATAGCCATCTGGCTTCGCAAAGCTGTAACAGGAATGCTTTGATTGCCCTTTTCATCAAAAAATATATGACCTGAAGTAGGCTCATAAAGCCTTAGCAACAGCGACACAAATGTCGATTTCCCCGCACCACTGGGACCAACCAATGCAACAAGCGAATCCGGTTTTATAGTTATACTGATTTCATTAAGAACCTGCTGTTCGATCCTGCCCGGATAGCTGAATGAAAGCTTATCAAACCGGATGCTTCCGTGCAAAACCTGGTCCACTGAAAGCAATTTCACATCTTCAACGTCTTCAACTGGTTCATTAAAAATCTCCAACAGGTCCTCGGTTGCTCCGATAAATTTCTGAACACGCGCAAATACATCAGCCATACCACCAATAGTACCACCGATAAACATTGAATATATTACAAACGAAAATAATTCGCCGGTTGCCAGTTCGCCGGTTGTCAGTAACGTTGACCCTTTCCAGATAACTGCCACCATGGCTCCGAAAAGTCCTAAAATTGTGAACGATGAAAATGCCCCTCGTAGTTTCCCGTTTTTTATGCCGGTTTGAGCGATTTCAATAGTTTTCCCTTTATACCGCAACATTTCGAAATACTCGTTTGTAAACGCTTTCACACTTTGGATTCCCTGTAAAGTCTCTTCCACAATGGTATTGGAATCGGCTACCTGTTTCTGGGCTTCCTTGCTGAGTTTGCGGATATACCGCCCGAAAAACACCACCAGTATCATAATAACCGGAAGTATTAACAGCATGAAAAGTGTTAATTTTAAAGAAGTTACCATCATCAGACTTACTCCACCGATTATAATAATTACTTGCCGCAGAAACTCGGCCAGAGTGCTGGTAAGCGCATCCTGCAACAATGTGATATCCGACGAAATACGGCTGTTCAGCTCCCCTACCCGGCGGAACTGGAAAAACTTCATGGGCAGGCGGATCAGGTGATTAAATGTACTTTGGCGCAGATCGGCCAGAGTTTTTTCGGCCACGCTGACAAAAAGATATACCCTGAAATACGAAAACACTGATTGAGCAATGAGAACAGCAATAAGTACAAGAGCAATCCGGTTAATTTCCTGTGCCAGTTTCCCCTGGTTTCCCAGGTCGACAAGTTCGCCCAATAGTTTCGGGAAAACAAGACTTGCGCTACTCGATCCGAGAAGGAACAGCAACCCCAGGGCGTATTCGTATTTATATGGTTTTATGTAACTATAAAGCCTGAACAACTTGCGCAAGCCGGGCAGGGTAATTTTTGCTTTTGATACTTCGGTACTCATTTACTTATTTTCTGATAAATTCCTCTTCCCTATTGAACAGACAGATGATTGTTAAAGTTCAGTGTGTCCAACTCATTAGGCTATTCCCCACTTCTAATTCATTTTCGTAATAACATCAATCAGTTACACCACAGTAGAGGGTGCAGCAATCCAATCGCTGTAATATTTTTTATGCGACTACAAATCACATCACCCAATTATGTAAATTGCATTACTATTTCTGATTGATTATGGAGAAAAAAGAATCATACAAACATATTTTACCCCATTTCCAACAGCCGGGGCAAACCTATTTTGTGACATGGGATCTACAGGAAGCAATTCCCAAAAAAGCATGTACACGTTATACATCAGAATTGGAGGTGCTTAAACCACAAATCAAGTATCTTTAACAACAAAAGCCTGATTCTCCTGAAATTGAAAAATTAAAACTGGAATATTATTCAGTACACAAAAAATATATCAAAGCATATGATGATCAATTAGATTTAGACAGGAATCCGAAAATCGATTTATCAAAACCTAAGAATCTTGAAATTATGTTCGGAACATTACTATACTGGGAAGGACAAAAATTACAAAATATTGCTTTTACTATTATGCCTGATCATGTTCATTGGGTAGTAAAACTTTATGATAAGGACAGCAAAGGAAATCCCGTCTATTTGCAGGATATTTTACAATCTGTCAAACGGCATTCATCAAATAGAAATAACAAGGCTGAAAACAGGTCGGGCAAACTCTGGCAAAAAGAAAGCTTTGATACAACTATCAGAAATGAAAAGCATTTGTTTAACCCACTTTGCAGCTAATCCGAAAAAAACAATTGCTGTTCAATGAATTGGCAATCGTCGAGTTCGGATTTGTGTACTACAGATTTTTTCTTTTTGAAGGGTGCATATTTATATTTTAAAGCATCATAAATCTTTCGCACTTGTGGGTTTGGCTCCGAGCAACGGCGTATCATAATCACTTCTTCCTGTACGTTTTGAGCCAGGGTTGTAACTGCCTTTTGTGTGTTCATGGTGCGAACGATTTCGCGCCAGCCACTATGAATGTCATTTTTCTTCAGTTGATGCCGAACCGTATTTACCACCCAATAAGCCAGCAGTCCCAGGTGTAGATGAGCCATCG
>JBBQUX010000022.1:0-36105 GCA_038212135.1 Bacteroidales bacterium
ATTACAAATAAAGACATTGATGATGTTCAACTCAAGCTAAATAACAGACCCAGAAAAAAATTGGGCTTCTTATCACCAATTGAATTTTTATCATTAAATTTACCAAAACAAAAAATTGCATTTATTGCTTGAATTCAGCTATTTAAATCATTGATTTACAAATATAGTACTTTTTCATGCATTGTGGTAATACGATATGAGAAATCTGTAATAGATCACTATATAATCCGCTGACAATAAAAAATAATTTTATACCATTACAGAAAAACATACAGCGTTATCGGTTGCAAAGATGGCAAATTGCATCGGGACTGTCATGGTTTCGGGGTTTAGGATTTAAGGGCTTGTGGTTAGATGTCGGGAATCAAGGTGTTTGAAAGGTTTCGGGTTTTGTGGGTTTTAGTTTTCCGGTTAATATGGATCCGGCAAGCCATTGAGCTGGTTGTAGCAATACTCCGGAGGGTGCGATTGTAATTACAAGGCAGGCAGTGAATTCTGCAATTGCACGGGCCATATTTGCCGAAGCAATCTTTATAAACTATGGCAAATCTTCTTAGAAACACTATTGTTAACTATTCCATATTTCCCACGACTTTTCTGCCTGTAATTCAAGCATCTGCAGACCGTTTTTTGTAGCAGCCCCGTATTCTTTTCCCTTTTTTAGAAACTTGGTTTCCGATGGATTGTAAATGAGGTCGTATAATAAATGCCCGCTGCTTAAGAATTGGTAAGGAATATCCGGATGTTTATCAAGTTCCGGATACATGCCTGCAGGAGTAGTGTTAATTATGAGCAGGTTAGTTTTAATTATTTCTTCGGTGAGTTGCGAATATTGCAATACATTTTTCTCCCGACTACTCCTGGAAACCATGATATACCCAATTCCTAATTCAAGTAAAATATAACTTACAGCTTTAGCGGCTCCCCCTGTGCCCAGAATAAGCGCACTGTAATGGTATGTTTTCAAAAGGGGCAACAGTGATTTGCGAAACCCGTAAATATCTGTATTAAAACCATAAAGTTTAACGCCGGAGGCTTCACGCTCAATTTTAACACAATTTACTGCACCTGCATCGAAGGCAACTTTCGAAACATGAGTGAGGTGAGGAAGTATTTCGACCTTATGAGGAATCGTAATGTTAAATCCTTGCAAATCAGGTTGCTGCTCGATAAGCTCAGGAAGTCGGGAAATATTTGTTAAAGGGAAAAGCCGGTATTCTGCATCGAAAATATTTTCATCAGCAAACTTCTTTTTGAAAAACCCAGCCGAAAAAGAATGCGAAAGCGGGAATCCGATAAGTCCGAACAAACGCATGATCAGCTCGCGGTAGGTTTAGTCAGGTTCAGATATATTTTATAAGCATAGTAAAGGAATGCGGCTCCTAAAACAGCCACAACTACAATGTCGATGGTATGGCTGTAGGTCATCACTTCAGTCCAGTTTTCCTTTAGTTTAAATCCAACATAAGTGAGAAATGAATTCCACAAACCGGCTCCAAGAATAGTATAGATACTAAATTTCCAGAGGTTCATTTTCCCCAGTCCGGCAGGAATACTTATCAGATGCCGGATTACTGGAATAAACCGTGAAATGAATATTGTCAGTTCACCCCTTTTTGCAAAGAAGCGTTCGGTAATTTCAAGATCATGTGCATCAAGCAGCAGGTATTTTCCAAACCTCTTTATAAATGGTTTGCCACCGTAGTAACCCATTGCATAGGAGGCCAATGAGCCAACAATACTTCCAAGTGTACTGGCAATAATAACACCCGTAAAGGTAAACTGCCCGTCAACGATGAGGAATCCTGCAAATGGCATAACAGCTTCACTTGGAATCGGGAATACCATGCTTTCGAGTACCATGAGTAAAAATATGCCGGGGTAAGAAGTTGCGGCAATAAAAGCAACCGCGGTATTGGCAATCCATTGGGTAATTCCCATTATTTAAAGGTTTTAGGTGTTAGGGGTTGGAGTTTAGGGTAGCAATTATCACATATCCTGATTTTTATACGACTCGATAACAGCAAGGATCTCAGGGGCGTTTTTAGCTTTTTCCGAATATTCGAGCAATTGAATATGTGCATCAAAATCCTGGGTTAAAGCAATGAAAAGTTCAAGAATTGCTTCTTTATGTCTTCCTGCTTCGTACAAATAAGCTACTCTGCGGTATGTTAATGCACTGTTTTCGCCCTGGTAATAAATACCATTCTCAAGTATTTCGAGTGCTTTTATGTAATCTTTCTTTATATCGGCATAAAAGTCGGAGAAATCGAGCCAGATTTCGGCATGGTAGGGTTCCAGTTCACTGGCTTTTTCATACGAGTGTTCAGCGTCGTCGTTCATACCCAGGGCAAGCTGTGTTTCGGCAAGCACTATATAGTATTCGGCATTATCCGATTCAAGTTTAATAGCCTGCTCCATATGCGATAAGGCTTCCGAATGCTGCCCCTGTTCGACAAAACATAGTCCGATTCCCATCCATGCATCCGAAAAATGACGTTCGAGGCTGATGGATTTTCGGTAAAATTCAATGGCAGTATCATATTTTTCGAGGCTGGCATAGCAGTCGCCTATATAATAATACGTCATTGCATCGGGCTTTTCGAGTTCAAAAGTGTGTTTGTACACATTTATGGCTTCATGATACATTTCCATCTGCTCGTACCCTTGTGCTTTACTGAAATATGCAGGGGTAAATGCAGGATCGATGGCTATGGCATAATCAAAACTATCAATTGCTTTTTCATACAACTCGAGCGCGCTGTATGCCATTCCAAGGTTGTACCAGGCAACATATGAATAAGGCCTGCTGTTAATTTCGCGGGTGAAAAAGCCGACAGCTTCCTCACTCATCTGGCCCATTTCATAGCAATAGCCTATTTCGTACAAAAGACTTTCATTCTCCTTATTGAGTTTAATCGCTTTTTTCAGGTGATCGGCAGCTTTAACATATTCGCCCTGGTTCTGGTATTCGAACGCAATGCTGGTATGTATTTCATCAAGATCTTCATCAACCTTCGTAAGAGCTTTCTGGTATTCGTTAATGGCCTCGGCATGTTTGTGCATACTGCTGTAAACAGTTGCACGGGTAAGCAAAATATCGGGATTTTGCGGATCAAGTGCATCAAGGCTGTTAAGCCTGGCAAGAGCTTTCTCCGGTTCCCCGTTATTAAGAAAATACTGTGCTTTGAAAACCTGGAAACTTACTTCAGCAGGGAATTGTTCAATGGCATAGTCAATGGCTTTTCGGGCTTTATGCAACTCCGATTCACTGAAATAATAATAGATAATATCCTCTAACTCACCACTATCGAAAAAGGAATATCCACCTTCTCCGACACCGGTCTCGAAACGTTCGAGCAGTTCGCGCAGGTATTCCTTATCTTCTTCGTAATTATCCATTCTTTATTATTGCTTTTTCGACACTGCAAAGATAATAATTTTTAGAATAAGGGTTTGAAGGTTTCAAGTTACAGGTTTCAGGTTTCGAAGACAAGCTAAGAGTCACGGGCATCGCGTTTCATACTAAATTTTATTTTGGTTCATTTTGAATAAAAGTCATTTACCACATTGCGCATTCCTTATCGCACATTATAAAACTCAAACATCGGATACATACTATTTTGATGCGCTGGAACCTGAATGCATCTAAATATTGTATGGCACATTTTTTCTTATAGTTTTTTTGCAAGACGAAAGGACAAATCATAAGAAAAAAAGCATGATAAATAAATAAGTTAATTTTACTTTCTGTTGCCTTGATGCAAAAGATCTCATGCACACCTTTAAAATAAGCAATTTGTGCATAAAAGATCAGGCATAATAAAAATACGATGCGTTTCTAAGCCGGAGGTATTTTCGCGCAATACAAGGCATGAAAAAGGGCACACCTCAAAGCATTTGTCGTTGATGTGTATTGCTACGCACATGCCATCCGCACATACCTCCGACAAGAACCGCTATCGTATTTTTCTTGTGCCGTTACCTTCTATAATGATTTTTACTTTGGTCAGCAATGAGGGACATCGATTTGGATTTTATCGAAAATTTCAGGGTGTAGGGACCGGCCTAATAGAAATTTTACAACAGATGTAGACGAAGGTAAAATGCGCAGGCACGTGTGTAGCAAAACATCAGCTTCACGTGCTGTCAGGATGAGGTTCCCAAGCTCTCAGGCCCATCCCAGTTTATTGGGATCACGAGCCTTTACCGAGGCGTACACCTGTGTAAAATTTATAGTAAGCCTAGAACCATTTATTCGCCCATTGCTTATTTTTATAAGAGCTCATGAGATCGCTGTGCTAAGTTGGTTCTTTTGTGTCATGACAAAAGAACAAAATCAAAATCAAGATCAAAATAGAAATTTTTCTTCAGGCGATAATATAGCCTGGCACATCAAAATAATATCCTGTCCAAACATTTTCCCCATTCCCGGTCTAATTGTATCTTTGCGAAAAAAAAGATCAGCTATGACATTAATTAAGAGTATTTCAGGAATTCGTGGCACTATAGGTGGAAAACCAGGGGAAAACCTCACTCCATCAGATATTGTTAAGTTTGTTACCGGTTATGCTACATATATTATAAGCTCGGATCCGGATTCCATAATTACCATAGTGATTGGTCGCGATGCGCGTGTTTCGGGCTTAATGGTCAGCAACCTGGTGAGTGGCACATTAATGGGAATGGGAGTTAACGTTGTCGATCTCGGACTTTCAACCACACCTACTGTTGAAGTGGCAGTTACTGAATATAAAGCACAGGGAGGTATTATACTCACAGCCAGCCATAACCCTGGCGAATGGAATGCGCTGAAACTATTAAATTCGAAAGGCGAATTCCTTGATGGTGATGCAGGGGCAACAGTTCTTAAGAATGCCGGATCGCCTGATGTAGAGTATAGTAAAGTTGAGAAACTTGGAAGCTATTCTGCGGATAATACTTTTATTGAAAAGCATATAAAGAGGGTTCTTGATCTTCCGCTCGTTGATGTTGAATCCATTAAAAAGGCCAGATTCAAAGTTGTAATTGATGCTGTAAATTCAACCGGAGGTATTGCTATTCCAATGCTGCTGAAAGCTCTGGGTGTAGAAAATGTAATTGAACTTTATTGCGATCCCAATGGTATTTTCCCGCATAATCCTGAACCATTGCCCGAGCATTTGCATGAACTGAGCAAAACTGTTGTTGAAAATAAGGCTCATGTCGGCTTTGTGGTAGATCCAGATGTGGACAGGCTTGCAATAGTGAGCGAAAACGGGAAAATGTTTGGTGAGGAATATACCCTGGTGGCAGTGGCTGATTACGTTCTGAATCACACACCCGGTAATACGGTTTCCAATATGTCATCGACCCGTGCATTGCGCGATGTTACTGAAAGTAAAGGCTTCAGCTATTCGGCCTCGGCAGTTGGGGAGGTGAATGTAGTTAAATTGATGAAAGATACCAAGGCTGTTGTTGGCGGCGAAGGAAACGGCGGGGTTATATATCCGGAAATTCATTACGGACGTGATGCTTTGGTCGGGATAGCACTTTTTTTAACTCACCTTGCCAAAACCGGACTTACATGCTCGCAGTTAAGGGCAACTTATCCGGAATATACTATTTCGAAAAATAAAATCACTCTTTCATCTGGAATGGATACGAACCTTATTCTGAAAAAAGTACAACAAAAATATAAAGATCAGCCTAACAGCACTATTGACGGAGTGAAAATCGAATTTGGCAATGAGTGGGTACACCTTCGCAAATCCAACACCGAACCCATTATCAGGATATATGCCGAAAGTGTTTCAGCTGCTAAAGCGGATGAGTTGGCCGAAAAGATAATTCGGGATATAAAAGAGTTGATTTAGGGTTTGAAGGTTTGAAGAATTTGAAGTGTTTGCGGGGTTTTGTAATTGTAGGGCACCGGGCGGAGGCTGTTGAGCGAGGTCGAAACAAGGCGGGGTGCAGGGTTTCGTGTTTAACGGTTCGTGGATTTCTTGTTTAGTGTATCTGGTTTCAAAGTTTAAAGGTGCATTTATCAATCCCACAACCCACATTTTTCAATGTATGTAATGACTTATAATGCATTACATTAGCGGGAATTATTTTTAATAAGTGTGCAATGCCTAAGCGCGTGAAAAAGAAGCCTCGTAAGATAAAGTTCTACAAAAAGAACCTGAAAATTACTGAATCACAGAATACAATGCTGAAGCAGTTCTGTGCAATCCACAATACAACTGAGAATAAAGTGTTTCGCAAGATATTAAGCGAATATCTCAAGCGAAATGTGCATCCCATTGAACATCAGCACCATGAAGTGAGTGTCAATCAATTGACTTTGTTTGATTGTTTTGGAGAAGAGAATATTAACACGGGAACATAGGTTGTTCGGCCTTAGATATTAGTGATTGTTTTAATTATTGAAGTGGACCTGATGCTTTAACAGGAAGTGAATGTTGATTTCTTATTGGGATTTGTTGCTTATCAATAAAGTGAGTGACAGTACAACCATGTATATATTTCTCTATCCATAAATTAGCCGTTTTGTTTGTTCGATCAATTTTCGAAGATATGGATTATGGATCGCTTTATCCTCCAACAGATCAACATCCCGTCTTAATAAATCCTCTAACGATAACTTAAGATCAAAATAATTATCGGCATAACTATAGAGATTAACATCCTGGAAATCAACAACTAAATTAATATCACTGTCATTATTAAATCTTTCTGTCAATACAATAGTCCGTTATTTTTTTTGCCTCACGCAAAGACACAAAGACGCAAAGAACTGATTTTCAATTATTTGGATATAAATAAATTATTTTCATAACTATTTGATTTTCAGTTCGATGCAAAAGTTTAACGAAGTATTGTCAATACAGAACCTGTCGCAAATAGCTTACCTGCTTTGTGCTTTGAGGATAAGTCTTCAATTGTTTTAATATTTTTATCTAAAAGATTCACAGAACAAAGATAACATGAAAATTTGAAATTCAATTATAGCTTTTTTTGCAATAGTTCCTTCACATCATAAAAACACCTATCTCATCGGCACCTCAATAAATAAAACCCTGGAATCTTCATCTGACTGAACCCGAAATGATTCGGTTTCGCTTACAGCAATAGCATCCCTGCGGTTCAAAGTGTTCGAATGTACTGAGATATTTCCTTCTGTTACAATTGCAAAAACTCCGTTTCCGGGAATCCTGATTTGGTAGTCATAAACATGCTTTTCCTGAAGTTGAATAGTAGATATGTAAGCATCCTGGTGAATCCATAAAGAGTTGTCATGCTGATCAGTATCGGGAGTTACGAGGGTGGTCAGTTCATTCTTAATTTCATTTTCTGCAAAAAACTTCTGATCATACCGTGGCTTCAGCCCTTTTTCGCGAGGAAAAATCCATATCTGAAATAATCTGGCTTGTTCAGTTTTGGAATGATTATATTCTGCATGATAAATGCCTGTGCCTGCGGTCATTACCTGAACTTCTCCCGGATTTATAACCTGCGTGTTTCCCATGCTGTCGCGGTGTTCGAGTGCCCCTTGGAGCATGATGGTGATGATTTCCATATTGTTGTGCGGATGCAGATCGAAACCGGTGCCGCCTGAAACGGTATCGTCATTCAGCACCCGCAGGCAGCCAAACTGTTCACGGGCAGGATTAAAGTAGGTTGCAAAACTGAAACTATGGCAGGTGTCGAGCCAATCATGACTGGCGTGTCCGCGTTCATTGGCCGGATGCAATTCTGTTTTCATGTTTCTGAATTAGTTTTCGGTATGGTATGAATTAACAATCCAGATAACCTAAAGTTAAATTTATCCGATGAGTTTTGTTGAAAACCATCATTTATTGTCCTGGTAAGGCTGTCGCATGAGTATCGAACGTCCCAGTGTTATTTCATCAGTATAATCAAGTTCGTCGCCGACAGGAATTCCACGGGCAATGATGGTAATAGTCAAATTGAATTGCTTCAGCATTTTAAAAAGGTAAAAATTCGTGGTATCACCCTCAACCGTGGCCGGCAGTGCCATAATAATTTCAGCTATTTTACCAGAACCCGCTTTCTCAATCACAGGTGCAATACTAAGATCTGATGGACCAATGCCTTCTACCGGCGAAATAATCCCTCCCAGTATGTGATAAATTCCTTTAAATTGTCCGGTATTTTCGATAGCCATCATATCGCGGATATCTTCAACAACGCATAAGGTGGTCTGGTCCCGTTTCGGGTTGGAGCATACTTCGCAAATGTCGCGGTCAGAAATATTATTGCAATTGGTACAGTATTTTATCTCGCTTCGGAGTTTTAAAACTGATTCTCCTAAGGCTGCGGCTATTTCGGGAGGTTGTTTTAACAAGTGCAATGCCAGACGCAAAGCAGTTTTCTGACCTATTCCAGGCAATCGGGTAAATTCACTGACAACATTTTTTAATAATAACGAAGAATAATTTCCTTCCATGTTAAATAAGATTGGTACGCAAATTGAGTAGTTAAAGCTTTCAATAACTTTGTAAATTTGCTGCTCAAAAGTAGGTAATTTTCGGGCCTGAATCTGATAAAAACCTGCTTTAGTTTAATGCATGGATGCTAAACTCAATAAAATGAATATTTCGAAATCTTTGATCCTTTCCGGATTGCTATTACTCCTGATGAGTACAATAATTCAGGCTCAGAATTTAACTGATTCAAAGGGGCTGAAACAAGGCAACTGGCAAAAACTGGATGCTGCCGGTAAATTGATATATAAAGGACAGTTTATGGACAATATCCCACAAGGCGTATTTACATATTATTATGATGATGGCACCATTCGCTCTGAGTTAACCTATTCGGTTGATGGAAAAACGGCAACTGCCCTCAGTTTTCACCACAATGCAAAGAAAATGGCTGAAGGCGTTTATACAGAAACCAAAAAAAACGGGCTTTGGAAATATTACAATGACCTCGGAACTATTGCTTCAGAAGAGTTTTATGCAAATGGAACTCCGGAAGGCATGTGGAAGACTTATTACGACGATGGCAAACTGCTCGAAGATTGTCCGTACAAAAACGGGAAAAAGGAAGGGGTATGCAAACAGTACTTTACTGACGGAAGCGTAAAATCAAAAATTACTTTGGTTAACGGAAAATATGAAGGGCCTGCCAGTTTTCTTTATCCAAATGGAAAAACTATGTTCGAAGGTCAGTACATGAATGATTTGCACGATGGCCTATGGATAGCCTACAAGGAAAATGGCGAACGGGAAAGCGAAATAACATACTTTCAGGGAGTAATTTCGGACGAAAAATATTACGACAAAGCCCGCGAAGCAGAACTCAAAAACGAAGTTAAGCCCATTCCTGAATAGTGCTGGTTTAACTTGGTTGACAAATTAAAATTTCTATTTTGCAAAAGTGTATTCGCAAAATCTATTAATTACAGTTCCAGAATTTTTCCCAGTGTCAAAGGGTTCCGCGTGGTTGCCGGAATCCCGGATAACTTTTCAATAAAACTGTTTGGGAACCCATAAATACCTTTTAGTGGAGTACAAACTGAAAACAGATTGTTCCCGCTCTGATAAAATATCTCAATATCTTTATTTTTCGAGAAAACAGGAAGCTGGGGTAATCCGGCAAATTCCTCTTTTAAAAATGTGATATAGTATTTATTTAAGTCATCTGATTTTAATGAGCTGAAATGCGATGAGTTAACAATGGATTCAATTTCTGTTATTCTGCAGACAATAACATCTGTTCTGAAGCCAAATGATTTATCAATCAGATTTTCGAGTTGCAAAGTCAGGATCTTTGTATCCGTTTCAGCAGAATCAAACAATAAATTCCCGCTTTGAATATAGGTTTTGACATCAGCAAAACCTGCTTCGGAAATAACTTTTCGCAGGAGTTCCATTCTTATGATCTTCTGACCGGAAACATTAATCCCACGCAGGAATGCGATATACTTTACCATTTTTCAGATTTATCAGTAATGAAGCATTATAACTTTTGTAAAAACCAAAAGATTCAGTAATTGTTGCAAAGGAGATAAAAGTTTAGCGGCAGGTTCTTACCTGCTTACTTTTTATTTCGGTTTCAGTTTTACATTCAATTCCTCAGCAATCCAGCGCGAAAGGGAGGCAGCACCTGCCTGGTTCACGTGGTCTTCATCCTTCCAGTAACTTATGTTTGCTGTTATTGAATCAGGAGGAATCAATACTTCACCATATCGCATGTAAGTTGCATTTTCCTTTGGAACAACAGCCTGAGCTCCATATCCTGGCAAATAGAGGAAGATGAGTTTTGTATTCTGGATTTTGCACATTTCTGCAATTTTTTTCAGATAACTCCTGGGGAAATTCATATAAAAGTTTCTTTCCATGGCCGGCATTTCAGGATCAGACCGGTGTCGTTTTATTTTTATTTCCTGTAAAGTTTCAATTGCCGCCGTATCAGGTGAACAGGCGAACCCAAATGCTTCGTTATTCACCGGTATCTTTTCACCGGCAGGAAAGAGAAACTGTTGTATAAGGGTTAATTTGAACAGGATGGCTTCGCGAATATCTGTAGCAATGTCCCGGTTAAAGAGCAATGCCGGCGCAAAAATGTCTCGGGTTTCAGCAATATAAGGAAAAATGGGATGGCTATACCGGTCCTCATCTTCAAGTACTTCAATTACAATTACTTTAGGCTTTTTCTTTTTGTAAATTTCTTTTATGAGTGTGTAGCTAAGGTTACGGCCAAGTCGGCAATAGCCAAAGTTTGCAACGGATGTATTTTCTGTTTTCAGGCTATTTTCTATCAATTTGTCATTAATTCCGTTAACAGTGTGCGAAGAACCGATAAATGCGATATCAACAGACTTTTCGTTCATGTACAATCTGTCGTGAATCCAAATTGCATGGTTAAAGCAATCGTCCTTGAGGCCTGCATAGCGGCTGCGCTTTTCAACCGGAATCAGCATAAAGGCAACAATTACCGGAAGAAAGATTAGCACTATGCTGTAAAGGATCTTTTTCATCAGAACTGGAAATAAATAAAAAATGGATCGATATTGATATTTCCAAGTAGTAACACTGATATGAAAAGAGAATAATAGGCCAGGTAACGCACTGCTGTTGATTTGTTTTTTATCCAGTGGTTGAAATCATTAGCCGCAATAATTCGTTCAATCAAAATAAACAATAGAAGAATGAGCCCTAACGCATACACTTTGCTGGTGGAATGAACCGTAAGTACTATGTTAAAGATTTCTGACCATGAATATCCGAAGCTGAATAGTGAAATAACCAGTGATTTTAAATGTACAAAACTCTGTGCTCTGAAAGGGATCCAGAAAAGCGATGTGAGCACGAAAACCAAAGGAGCTGCGATTTTTTTACTGATCCGTGATGGGAAATTCTTTTCAATCAGCAACATAAGTCCATGCAATGCGCCCCAGATCAGAAACGTAATTCTTGCCCCATGCCACAAACCTGATAATAGAAATGTAAGCATTATATTGAAATTTACCCTTGCGGTGCTGCATTTGTTACCACCAAGCGGGATATATACATAATCGCGAAACCAGGTTGAAAGTGAAATATGCCACCTTTGCCAGAACTCAGTAAACGACCCAGAATAATAAGGAGTATTGAAATTTTTCATAAGGTCAATATTCAGCATTTTTGCCAGCCCTATTGCCATATCCGAATAACCCGAAAAGTCGCAATAAATCTGTACCCCGAATATCATTGAGCCCAAAAATACAGTTAACCCATTGTGTGAAAGTCCAGGGTCGAAAATACTATCAGCTATCAATCCCAGGTTATCTGCTATCACCACTTTTTTAAAAAGGCCATAAAGAACATGCCTTAGTCCAATTACCTGATTATTATTGTCGAATACTTTCCGGTTTTCGAATTGTTGCATCAGGTTACTGGCACGTTCGATGGGTCCGGCTACCAACTGTGGGAAAAACGAAACAAATGCAAAAAACTTTACAAAATCACGGGTAGGTTCCATTTTGCCCCGGTAAATATCAATTGTGTAGCTTAAGGTCTGAAACGTGTAAAACGAAATTCCGACAGGCAGTATAATCTGTAATGTTGAAGTCTGCAATTCAATTGCGAAAAGCGAAAGTGCCTGATGTAAGGATTCGATAAAGAAATTGAAATATTTGAAAAATCCCAATATCCCCATATTAGCAATAATACTACCGGTTAGATATAGTTTTCGCTTACTGGAATTCGGTGCTGTGCTTATTTTTAGCCCCAGTATGTAGTCAACCAGCGAACTGATAAAAATAAGACTCAGGAAACGCCAGTCCCAATATCCGTAAAAGAAATAACTGGCCAGAAGAACAAAAATATTACGCTTACGAATTGTAGATTTGTTATTCAGAAACCAATAAATAAGGTAAAATGCAATAAAGAAAATAAGGAAAGTGATTGAATTAAATACCATGCTGAATAGCGGATTAGGTTTTTCGTTTCTGTTTAAAAAAGCGAAAATTATTTTGAACTATAAGAGTCGAGTATCGCGGGAAAAACATGTTTAAGAGAGCAGGATTTTCAAATCAGAGCAACAACCATACTAAATAACTATTTTACAGATTCATTTCGGCTTATGATGTTATTGCAGGCAATTATTCAGGCAAAAATAGAGAAATATTATTCAGTGCCGGTTAATTTAATAAGTTGTATATTTGGCCAGGGATGTGTGCAAAGTGCTGATGCTATTCGAAGCAATTCCGCAGATACTATTTTCACTCTGAAAGAATCATAGCTGGAAAAATATTTAGCCGGGGAAAATATAACCGTAAGTGAATCCCGCATCAAAATTATAATCTGAACAATTTAATGATCAAACTGTTAATTTCACCTACCCAAAAACCAAAAACTATGAAAAAAACATTATCTGTTTCACTCCTTTTACTTGCAATAGTGTTCTTTGCTGCAGGCAGTGCTGTTGCTCAAACTGCTGTTGCCGCGAGTGCAGCCAGCATGGCAACTGATCAATCAGGCGATAAATACAAAGAACTGATTGAGAAAATGAACAAGGAAATAGCCGAGGCGATGATCGAAGGTAACCACGAGAAAATTATGAGCTTTTATGCTAAGGATGTGGTTTCGTTACCCAATTACGATAAAATGCTTGAAGGAATAGATGCTTTGCGTAAATCAAATGAAGCCATGCAAAAAGCAGGCTGGAGGGTAAAAACATACGAACCTAAAACTTTAAAAGTAACCAGTTGTGACAACATTATCACCGAAATAGGCATCTTCAAAATCAGTTTCGTTATGGAAGGTATGGAGCATCCGATCGAAGATATTGGTAAATACGTTACCATTTGGGAGAAACAAGATGACGGATCGTTAAAAATTAAAGTTGAGATATGGAACACGGATACCAATCCGATGGATAAAAAAATGTAGCCTGAGTTTTATTTGTTTTCGCGAACCACTGTTGGCTTAGCTTTCAGTGGTTTTTTTATTGAATTTTACGTAGTGAATTGCATATCTGCTGAATTAAGATTTACTAAAATCATGACAGAAGTATCTAATTTGTTTAATTAAAATTGAACAATATTAAACTGGATTACGTTTAACTGACCTAACTTTAAATAATAAAACGAAAATGAGAAGACTAATGATTTATTCTGCAATTATTAGCCTGGGAATGATATATTCCTGTGCAGGTCCGGAAGGTAAAAAGGCTAACATAGGAGAAGCTGATACCATTATCGCAAACACCGAAGGTGCTGATAAATATTCAATTGATCCTGCCACGGGCCTTGTTGAATGGAAAGGATTTAAACCAACTGGTCAGCATAACGGAACTCTGGCTATCAAATCAGGTTCGCTATACATGAACGAAAATACACCTGTGGGAGGCGAATTTGTAATTGATATGCAAAGCCTTAAAGTTCTTGATATCCAGGATCCTGAATTTAACGTAAAACTTACCGGACACCTGCGTTCACCTGATTTCTTCGATGTGGAAGCAAACCCCGAGGCAAAATTTGTTATTACCCAGATTGTAAGATCGAAGGAGAGCAAAACATCCTATACTTTAACAGGTAACCTTACCATAAAGGGAATATCCAAAAGTGTAAGTTTTGTTACCGATGTTACTACCGAAGGCGAAAGCTTTACAGGTTCTACACCCGAATTCACTATCGACAGGGCAGCTTACGACATCAAATTCAAATCGAAGAAATTCTTTGATGATCTGAAGGACGATTTTATCAACGATGAAATTGCCCTGGTAATTAAAATCAGCGGTAAAAAAGCTGTATAATTTTACGGGAGTAAATCAGAGTACAAATGTAACCGAAATGTAAAAAAGCCACTGTGTAGCAATTCGCAGTGGCTTTTTTAGTTAATGAAGTTCCGTTTTTTGAGAAACCGATTTCCTCTAGAACCTGAACCAGGGCCGCTCAACGCCCATCATTCCCATTGGTATCATAGCGAGGATAAGCAACATGGCAATACCCGTCCAGATTAAAGTACGTTTGTGTTTTACTGCGCTGCCGATGGCCCGTTTAGCTAAAATGCTTCCAGTTTGGGCTAAGGCAATAGCAATGATGTTTACAAAAGCATGCTCAACAGCCCAGTAACGTAAAGCCGAATCTTTCATAGCCGCACCGAAGTTGCTTAATGCTTGTGTTGTAATCGGGCTTAAAACAAAATACAGCAGCAGGCCAACAACCAGTTGCAGATGAAGGCTGCTTATAAAAATCAGTGACCATTTCCGCTGTGATGCAGAGTATTCAGTCCTGGCCGAAAGTCCTTTAATGGCTGATGCCAGCACAACAATTCCGGCAACAAGTATAAGCCAGCGGTTCCAGGAGTGAAAGTAGAGGGTAATAGTATAGAATGTACTCATTATTTTGAAGTTTGTTATATAAACGGTTTGCAGGGGGCTTTTGTTTTGGTGATTGGATATTTCTTAGTGTATGCACATCCCGGTTATCTGGTAATGCAATCTCCGATCCATCTTCTTTTAAAGCCCGCATTCCACATCTTTCTTCATGCATTTAAAAAAAATTTCCAAAATCCATAGGGTATTTTCATTCTGAAGCATCTTATGCATGTAAACATGTACTAACTTTAATCCCATAAAAAAATCAAATGCCATGAAAACAGCAATCAAAAATCTTTTACACATGGGTATTCTGATAATCTTTATGTCAGGCTCCGGTGCAACTTATTCGCAAAATGGCAACAATACTTTTCATACTGTTACCGGCTTGTTGAAAGATTCCAAAACAGGCGAAAAAATAATTTATGCCACCATTTCGGTTCCTAACACCGGAATTGGAACGGTTTCCAACTCCGAAGGAGAATTTACACTGAAAGTGAATAAATCAATCAATGCTGAATATTTCGAAGTTTCTCACCTCAGTTATGCTACCACCAAATTCAAGATCAGCGAGTCGCTGGGCAAGGAAAAGACATTTAACCTCGACCCTCAATCCCTGATGTTGAAAGAGATTTCGGTTGTGCCAAAAGATGCAAGGGGAATTGTCGAAATGGCATTACGCAACATTAAAAAGAACTATAGTGAAGTTCCGAATATGATGACAGGTTTTTATCGAGAAACCATCAGGCAACGCCGCGACTATCTTTCAATCTCCGAAGCTGTTGTGGATATTTACAAGGCATCATATCCGACCATGCAGGAAGACCAGGTGAAAATATATAAGGGCCGTAAAGGAAGCAACGTGAAGAAAGCTGATACGCTTATGGTTCAGCTTCAGGGTGGCCCTAATGTTGCCATGTTGCTTGATATTGTTAAAAATACCGATCTCAGTATTGCGCTCGATAATCTGGATAATTACAAATTCGAGTTTGAAACCATGGTAAATATTGATGACAAACTGAATTGGGTTATCAGCTTTTCACCCAATGTTATAAGAGACGAGCCACTCTACATCGGTAAACTTTTCATTTCGCAGGATAATATGGCTATAACCAGAGCCGAGTTCAGCCTCGATCTTGCCGACGAAATGAAGGCATCAAGGGTGTTTGTTCAGAAAAAGCCTATGGGTCTGATTTTCCTTCCAACTTCGACCAGCTACCTGGTAACTTACAAGCAACAGAATGGCAAATACTACCTCAATTACGTTCGTGTTGATTTGAAATTCCGTTGCGACTGGAAAAAGAGACTTTTCAAAAACTATTATACCGTTATGTCGGAAGTTGCTATTACCGACAGGCGTGAGGATAATATTGCCAGATTTGCAAACCAGGATGTGTTCAGGAGTAATATGGTGTTTGCCGAAAAAGTTGAAAACTTCACAGATACCGATTTCTGGGGCGAATACAATATTATTGAACCTGAAGATTCCATTGAAAGTGCAATAAAAAAGCTTTCGAAGAGCATGAAGAAGTAAAATGTCGGATGTAGGAAATTTGATGTCGGATATCTAAAGTCGGATATAGGAGATACAAAGACTGAATAAAAGACCGGAATCGGAAGAATATGGAAAAGTAGAAGTAGATTATTAGATAAAACTCCTTTTCAACCAAACATTCTTTCGATTCCGTTCTTCTGACCCTAATCCCTAAACTGGACAAGCCAGAACCAAAAAAGATTTGAATAATGAATATCGAATAATGAATATCGAATAATGAAGTAAAAATAAGAAGAATGGAATTGAATAAATTACAATGATGATAGTAGTGCTAATTCAATAGCATCAATACTTCGAAATTCATTATTCCTTGTTCGATATTCGATATTTAAAAACCACTTTAAATATTGTGCCAAAAAATACATCAACTCAAGAGTTCAGATACTAAACCCCAACCCCTAACCCCTGATATCTAAAATGCTCCTGACTGATTTCTACATACAAAAGAAGATAAGAGACGGTGACATCGGGGAATTTGAACGTCTTTTCGGGAAGTATTACGGGTCTTTGTGCCATCATGCAAATAAAATATTGCACGATATGGATACAGCCGAAGATATTGTTCAGGAGTTTTTCTATAATTTCTGGAAAAAAAGGGAATCCTTCAGCCCTAAGTTCTCATTGAATGCTTACCTGTATCAATCAATACGAAATAATGCGCTTCTCCATTTAAAGCACCTTGCCGTACGCGAAATTTATGCAGAACATGTTTATGGTGAAACAGAGAATGCAGTTTCTGCTGAAAATCAGGAAGGTATTGAAATTCGTGAACTTCGGAAAGTGGTTAATGCAACTTTACAACAAATGCCCCAACGCTGCGCAAAGGTATTCAGCCTTAACAGGTTCGAAGGGAAAAAGTACCGCGAAATTGCTGAAATTCTGTCAATTTCCATAAAAACCGTGGAAGCGGATATGGGAAAAGCCCTGCAGTTGTTCCGCAAATCATTAAAAGAATTTACCGGCGAAGAAGTCAATATTAATAGTTGAACATGATTTCCGGTCGAAGCTGACTAAAATACAATTTATGAAAACAAACACCGACAATCCGCATTATACCGAAACCCTCGCCAGGTATCTTTCGGGTGAAATGAGCGGGGACGAGAAACAAGATTTTGAAAATGAAATTTCAGTTTCGGAAGATGAAGAAAAAAGTATTTTAGAATTGAAAAAACAATGGTCATCCCTCGAAACTTACAAGGAGCAAAAAGTTCCTGATACCCGAAAGGCATGGGAAAAACTGAACGCCTGGCTCGAAGGTGAAAAACTTATCCCGTTACAATCTGCAAACTCCGCCAAAAGCAGTTTGACACCGAACTATATCAGAGTGGCCGCTGTTGTTATAATTCTTGTAGGAATAAGTGCAGTAATTTATTTGACAACGAACCGCAAATCTGCGATTGAAATGGTTCAGATCAATACCAGTAACGAATCCAATACATTGATCAAAACCCTTACCGACGGATCAGTGATTTACATTGCACAGAATTCTTTGTTCTCGTTCCCTGAAGAATTTGAAACCGAATCGAGGAACGTTGAACTGAAAGGGGAAGCATTTTTTGATATTACTCCCAATCCTGACAAACCTTTTATAATTGAAACTGACGAAGCATTAATACAGGTTTTGGGTACAGCTTTTAATGTAAAAACCAAGAACGGAACTGATTTTGAGCTTTTTGTTGACCGTGGAAAAGTTAAAGTTACGCTTAAAAGCAATCCTTCACATAGTCAGTTTGTTGTGGCAGGAGAGCAGATTAATTCTATTGAAAATAGTCTGATTAAGTCGCAACATATTGCAAATCAGTCTGCTGCGTGGTACAGGCAGCGTATGCATTTTAAGGACGAACCGCTCAGGAATATTATTAATGTGTTAAACCGGAATTTCAATACTACATTTGCATTAGAAGTGAAGGAAGTTGGAAACCGAAGGCTCACAGTTACTTTCCATAACGAAACGGCCGAAACCATGACTGAACTCCTGTGTGTGACCCTCAACCTGAAAAGCCAAATTATAAATGGGTCTGTTGTTTTATCCGAAAATAAGGAAAGCGCAAGGCAGAACTGACTCCTGGCATAGCGGTATCCGGAATTTATTAATCAAAACCTGTATTTGCTTTGCAGGCTTTTTCCTGTTTGCAATTAATATTGCGCATTGCCAGGAGTCCTTACTCGATAAAATCATTTCGATTCCTAATCAAAATACCACCCTTTACAAAGCACTGAACGTAATTTCGTTACAAGCGGATGTTCTTTTTATTTACGACAGCCAGGTTGTTGAAAGTGATAAACGCGTTAAGCTAAGTGCTGAAAATCAGACTTTGAGGCAGGTGCTTGATAATATACTTGCTAACCCTGAACTTGGGTACAAAGTTATCGGGCAACATATACTTATTTATAGGGTAAATAAGGAAGAGCCTCGAGTAATTACAAAACCTCAATCACCTGTTCAGGAAAAGGATACATTAATAAATATTATAATCAGTGGGCATGTTTTCGATAACGGGAATAATACTGCTTTACCTTTCGCTACCATTGGAATAGCAGAGCAAAACATCGGTACTGTAACCAACGCCGATGGCTATTTTACACTTAAAATGCCTGCTTCTTTTTCAGGAACTTCGCTGGTGGTTTCACATATGGGTTTTATGAGCCTGCGCATCCCGGTACAACTTATTAAAGAACAGCAGGTTGATATTTTTCTCGAACGCCGCACTATTTCCATACAGGAAGTTATTATTCGTTACATTGATCCGAATGTGCTGATTCAGAAAGCGATGGAACAACGCAAAATGAACAACAACCCTGAACCTGCCTATATTACTTCTTTTTACCGCGAAGGCGTTCAGAAAAACAACCGTTATATCAGTTATTCCGAGGCGGTCTTTAAAGTTTATAAATCATCCTATGCTCATAATGAAAACTCCGACCAGGTAAAACTGCTGAAATCGCGAAAAATTCAGAACACAAACCCTCGTGATACTGTTTTTGTGAAACTTAAAGCCGGTGTTCTTTCGGCTCTGCAACTCGATATCATAAAATGTGTGCCCGGCTTCCTTGACCTATCGCCACCGCTTGAATATACTTACACTTATTCCGACCTGGTTTCGTACAATTCGAAAGATGCCTACGCCATCACCTTCGAACAGAATAAGGATCTGCAAAGAGCACTTTTTAAAGGCACCCTCTATATCGACAAGGAGAGTTTTGCAATTCTGGGTGCCGATTTCGAGGTAAACCCTGCATACATTGACCTGGCAGCTGAAGACCTTGTTCTTAAAAAAAGCCACAGACTTATTGTTAAGTTCGAAAAAATAAATTATTCAATAAGTTATACCCCTTTTAACGGTATCTATTACCTGAACCATGCCCGGTGCGACATACGGTTGAAAACACGTTTCAGAAACCGATTGTCATCCGACAATTTCAATACCTTCCTCGAACTGGCCTCCTGTAATATTGATACGGACAATGTTGTAAAATTTGCCCGGCAGGAAGTCCTGAAACCCAACACTGTTTTCTCCGATGCACCATACAATGGCGACGACTCCTTCTGGGGTGACTATAACAGTATTGCACCGGAAGCCAGGTTAAGTGAGGCGCTTTCGAAAATTATCGGGAAGATTGAAGAGATTGAATAATAATTATCAAAAACACATTTTTTTTACATATGGATTTAGTAACACATAGTCGTATATGCATTTTGGTACAGTTTTTGGTTACATAAATAATAATTAACTAATACTAATAATTTATCCGGTTCAATATGCTCATTATGAAAACTTTAACATTGTTATTCGTTTTTGCCCTACTTTCATTTGTAGGCTTTAAAGTTACAGCCCAGGATAATACCGAAGAAAAGCTAAATCTCCCTGGCGATAACCTGAATCTGTATGCGGTTATGAAACTCTTCCAGGAGTCGGAAACACTCGAAGGATTTGAGCAAAACCTGAATGCTGAGGATTCTAAAATCAATAATCTCGACTTGAATAACGACGATAAAATCGATTATATTAGAGTAATTGATTACGTTGACGGCGAAGCACATACTATTGTGTTGCAAGTTGCGGTAAATGAAAAGGAAAATCAGGATGTTGCGGTATTCACTGTTCAGAAAGACGCTAATAAGCAGGTTCAGGTTCAATTAGTAGGAGATCAGGAATTATACGGCAAGGACTATATTATTGAACCAAATTATGCCGATGTAGCTACAAGTGAAACTCCTAACCCAGGTTACGATGGCAACACTACAACCGTGCAAAAGGAAACTGTGGTTGTAACTAAAACCACTTATGTTGAAGTAGCTGCATGGCCGGTAGTAACATATATGTATATGCCTGCTTATGTAGTTTATCGCTCACCATGGTATTGGGGCTACTATCCTACTTATTGGAGTCCGTGGAGGCCATATTACTGGGATTATTATTACGGGTACCACTCTCACTATCACAGCCATTATTACGGGCATTACCGTCACAGCTATTATTACAGGTATCCGCAGTATAACAATTATTATTACCAAGGCTACCGTTCATATTCAAATACAGTTAACCAGCACCGTCAAAGCGGAACGTACCGGAATACGTATTCGCGACCTGATACACGAAACCAGGGATCGGCCGATTTCAATAAAAGATATCCTAATGGTTATCCCGCAAGCAGGCCAGGTGTTGGCACTAACGCAGTCCGTCCTTCAACCAAACCCGGAACTAATACCAATCGCCCTTCAACCAGGCCGGGAACAGGTACGAATGTTGCCAGACCAGGCGTCAAACCGGGAACCGGCACGAATGTGAGCAGACCGAATACAAAACCGGGTACAGGAACAAATACTTCCCGGCCTTCGGTAAAACCAGAAACCAATACAAATGTTAACAGACCGGCAACCAAGCCAGGAACCAGCAAACCCTCAACGCGTCCTGATTTAAATAAGCCTTCGGTCAAACCAGGTAACACAACTCCATCGGCCAGGCCGGGAACTTCAAAACCTGCTTCAAAACCAAGTATGAACAGGCCAACTTCAAAACCGGGATCAGAATCACAATCTGTTCGTCCTTCAGCGAATCCAGGCAACAAAGTAACATCACCCAAGCAGAATTCAACCAAGTCATCAACACCTCCAAATAAATCAAAATCAACAGAAAATAAATCTAAAGGAGGCCGGTAATTCAGGGAAAATATAATAATTCATTTTAGAGGAGCTATTGTAAGAACAGTAGTTCCTTTTTTTGTAACTAGTGCCAGTAAGAAAACTCATCATTCTGCGTAAACATGTTCATTTTCTTTAATTCCAGGTTTGGCATACAAAACTCAATCTTCTGTGCGCGAGGACTTTCCCCTTCGGTTGATGAGAGATGGTTGGTGAGCGTAGGCTGGTGAGCGTAGCCGAACCAAGCGGCGGGTGAATGCAGGAAATTACCGTTGCCAGGAAATATAAAATAAGTATTCCGATCTTTATCCTTCGCTGATGCATTTATGGCCGATATTGGTATGTAAATGTATAAATGAATTTTGTTCGGACAACTCAGGTATCGGTAATTTCCCATTAGGTTATCGTTGATAAAGTTAATAGTGAATAGAAAAATAGAAAATAGTTTAACCCGAAGAATTCACACTTTCACATTCTTCCATTTCCCTCTTTTAAAGTAATACCATGCCAGTAGGGCAATAAGTGATTCAGCTACGGGGATTGCAATAAAAGCGCCGGTCGATCGTAAGCCGATTCCTGTTGACAGAAAGTAGGCCAAAGGAATCTGAAACAACCAGAAACCGACAAAATTGATTATTGTTGGAGTGCGTGTATCGCCGGCTCCATTGAGTGCCTGCGTCATCACCATTCCGATTCCATAAAAAATGTAACCGGCACCCATTATCTGAAGGGCTTGTACCCCATAAGCAACCACTGACTCGTCGTGGGTAAAAAACCGGATGATCGGATCAGCAAAAAACAGGAAAAGCACCATCACAAAACTCATGAAAACGGCGTTATATTTTGCTGTAAGCATAACACTTTGCTCGGCTCTCAGCATTTGTTTCGCACCCAGATTCTGCCCTACAAGCGTGGCTGCAGCATTGCTTAAGCCCCACGCAGGTAAAATAAAGAATACCACATTACGGATTGCAATCTGATAACCGGCCGAAGCACTCGTTCCACCTGTTTCAGCAACAAGTCGTGCGAGGACGATCCAACTGCCGCTGGCAATTATAAATTGCAAAGTAGCTGGCCAACCAATATTTATGATGGATTTGATAACCGGGAAATCTAATCTGAAATGGCTTATGCGGAATTTGATGATCCCGTCACCTTTAAAAAGATGGTAACATTGGTAAATTACTCCGGAACTGCGGCCTGTTACCGTTGCTATTGCTGCTCCCTTAATCCCGAAAAAATGAATCAAAACCGGGCAGAGTATAATGTTTATAAGGCTGGCAATCCAAAGGCTTTTCATTGCCATAGCCGCATCGCCTGCGCCCCGAAAAATTCCGTTAATCAGAAACAGGAACATGATTGCTGAACTTCCGGCAAACATAATGCGTGTAAAAATAGTGCCTTCTGCAACCACTTCGGCACTTGCTCCCATAAGCAATAAAATCTCTTCGGCATATACGGTGCCTATTATGCTGATGACAATTGTACCAATCAGTGAAACCAACAAGGATTGAGCACCTGCATGTGCCGCTGCTTCAGAATTTTTTTCGCCGATGCGGCGGGCAACAATAGCTGTCGCTGCGGTACTTAATCCTATTGCAACGGAATATACAATCGAAATAACAGATTCGGTAAGACCAACGGTGGCAATGGCATTCTGGCCAAGTTTACCTACAAAAAACATATCGACCAGCGCAAATACACTCTCCAGGCTGAGTTCGAGGATCATGGGAATAGCGAGCAGAAAAACAGCCGTCCGTATGTTGCCGCTGGTATAATCCTGTTCAACCCCGTTAAGCGATTGCCTGATCAACAGGTATGCCCGTATGAGAATATTTTTCTTTCGCTGATCCTGCATTTGTTGCGTATAAGTAACAGTAAAATGCGAAACTGGTGAAAATGTTTACCTGGCCACAAAATAACCCTTTCAGTATCAATCCGCCTGGACGCTTTTCAAATTCTCATTTATTAAAAACAAAGTATCAACTGATTCGTTTATAATGAATTGTTGTTTTACCCAGACTTTTTGCCTATGAATCAGGGCACAATTAGGAGAAATAATTTCGTTTATCAGAACCTATAACCCAGTAGAAAATATATCCTGTTAGCCTTTGACTTCAACGTATAATATACTGACATCCCGTTACCGCTCTCGAACCGGGTTTCGAACGAAAACTTCGTGTATTTTGCTCCCAGGCCGGCAAGAAATCCCACTTCATATCTGCGGGTTTCATCCATTGCTGGCTCTTCAGTTATAACGGGATCAGTATAGAACCTGACTTCCTTGATTGTAAGGTTAGTCTCGCTTAAGGCATATCCGTTCGAAATCCCTCCATTGATAAAAATAAAGAGATCATTTTTAACCGGGTAAGTGAATCTGAGCATATTATTAAGTTTCAAATACGAATACCCGATGCTGTTGTTATAAATTTTGTAATTGTTTTCGCTGAAAAAATCTTCAGTAAGTCCATTCGCCATGTATGAACTATAAAAAAGTTCATTGTAAATTGACCATTTACGCTGATTCCTGGCCAGAACAACATCCATGAACAATCCAGCCGATAGATTCCAAGAAGGCTCATAATCACCGTTTGCTATATGTTCGAAGCTATCGTCACTACAGGTTAATTTTAATTTTGTGACCGAAACTCCGGCAACGGCACCAAAATATAACCTGATTTTTTCCTTGCTATACTGGTAGTTTCTCTCTCCTTTTGTGCAATCATAATAAGTTTTAAACAAGCTTTCGAGACTCTTTTTATTATATGCTGTATTAGTCATTTTTGACTGTATCGTTTTGCAATCCTGCAGATACAGGTATAGCTGGCCAATAAAGTTTTTATTTTCAGCAATAACTTTTTCCCTTGCACCTTCTTTCAGGTATTTTTTATATACAAGTAATTCGAAATCAGGATACTGGCCAATATAGAAGTGCTGCTTCCCGATTCTATCACTATAGAAAAAAAGGTTTTTTGAACCACGGAACATAACCTGCAGGAATGTGGTGTAAGTTCTGGTCACGATTGCTGGCCTGAAGTCCAGTTGATCAATCTGAGTCGGACTAATTTCTGCCTTTACGGTAGCACTTATGTATTCTTCATTATTCACAACAAAACCACGGATCGTGCCTGGCAAATAGTGAATTGGCTGGCTTGATGCTGATACTCTGAATAAAATTTCATTCGGGTTGTTTTCCCAGTTACGGTAATCGATAAATCCATTTAGAGTATCACCTGATTTGGTAATAACCGAACCAGGCTGAAAGTTTGTCTGGCAGTAAGCTTGTTGAAGGAAAAGGAAACTGAAAAATAAAATGAGGGTGATTAAAGAACTGGATTTAGAGTTCATATTGTTGGGTCTAAGAAGATTATTTTGAATTTTAATTTACACATTTATTGTTATTAATAGTTGCAAAAATTAAAGGCAAATATACAAGAATACCAATAGTATCCTGAATTACATTTAAAATAGATGCATGTTCAGAAAATTACTTAGTGAAATAAGTTAGCCTGGAAATTGGTTTAAGATTTTTAAGCTGAGGATCTAAATTTCTTTGATAAGTATGTTTTTCCATCTCACTTTTATTCCGCCCCCGTCGTGAATCTGCAAAGCTATAAAACCTTTTCCCCGGCCTATTTTTTCATCCTTCAGATATACCATTTGCACGTCATTGAGCCAGGTAGTAACTTCATCATTAATTACAAGGATTCGCATAGTATTCCAGTCATCCGGTTTAAGCATTTTTTCATCCTCAGGTTTCGGCAATATCAGCCAGCCGCGGCCATACGATTCGTAAATCCCACCGGTATGCTGGTTTAAAGGTGCTACTTCAACCTGCCAGCCACTGATTTTTGTGCCTTCAATTCCCGAACGGATAAAAACTCCGCTATTCCCATTGGCTTCGGGTTTGAACTGAACTGTGAGCTCGAAATTGGTATACATCCTGTCTGTCGAAAGATAACTGTATTGTTTAGCCGGACCACTTTCACAAACCAGTTCGCCATTTTCTACATACCACTTTTCGGTTCCGTGAATAGTCCATCCGGTAAGGTCTTTGCCATTGAAAAGGCTTTTTATTTCCTGCTGGCTCCAGGCTGTAGAAAGGGAAAAAATCAATAAAATAGGCAATGTAAATTCCATATGGCCGGTATTAATGTTCCTTTTGTAAAATTGACTCAGGGCATTTTTTTTTATGAGATAAATATACAAAGATTTACTCTGCAGTTACATGCCAGGTGGAAGAGTAGCTTTTTTAAACTATTACCATCACCTTTAAGTTTTTGTAAAAAAAGATAAACCGGTATGTGCAATTTTGATTTGTAGGAGAAAGTGGCTATCGTATATAAAATCACGAATCTCCTCCAACCCGAAACTCCTCAACCCCCAAACTCCTCAACCCCGAAACCCTTCCAGGCCGAAACTCTTCAAATTCCCCAAAATTCCCCTGAAAATTTCGTCCCCTTTACCTACCTTTGCACCCTCAAAAACGAATCGCTTTAAACTTTTATGGAAATACCAAGTAAATACGATCCCCGGTTAATAGAAGATAAATGGTACAGCTACTGGCTCGAAAATAAATACTTCCGTTCGCTGCCCGACGACAGGGAACCATACACCATTGTAATTCCTCCGCCCAATGTTACCGGAGTGCTGCATATGGGGCATATGCTTAATAACACCATTCAGGATGTACTTGTCCGCCGTGCCCGTATGATTGGTAAAAATGCCTGCTGGGTACCCGGAACTGACCACGCTTCAATAGCAACCGAAGCAAAGGTTGTCGCCAAACTGAAAGAAGAAGGTGTTGAGAAATCAGATCTTACGCGCGAATCATTTCTTGAACATGCATGGGAATGGAAAGAAAAACATGGGGGTATCATCCTTGAACAACTCAAAAAACTGGGTGCTTCCTGCGATTGGGACCGTACTTGCTTTACCATGGATGAAGCTCGTTATGAGTCAGTTATACAAGTTTTTATTGACTTGCATAGTAAAGGACTGATTTATCGTGGTGTACGCATGGTAAATTGGGACCCGCAGGCTCTTACAGCTCTTTCCGACGAAGAAGTTATTTTCCGCGAAGTTCAGAGTAAATTGTATTACCTGCGATATAAAGTTGAAGAATCCGAAGATGATTGGGTTACCATTGCAACTACACGTCCTGAAACCATTCTTGGCGATACTGCAGTATGTTATCATCCGGAAGATGAACGCTTCAAACATCTCGAAGGGAAAAGAGTGCTTGTTCCTATTCTCGGCCGTTCCATCCCGATGATAAGCGATGAATACGTGGACCGGGAATTCGGAACCGGATGCCTTAAAATTACTCCTGCCCATGATGTAAACGACTACCTGATTGGTCAGAAATACAATCTCGAAAGCATTGATATTTTTAACCCCAATGGTACGTTGAGCGAAAAGGCCAAAATGTATATCGGTATGGATCGCTTTGCTGTCCGCGAGCTGATTGTTAAAGATTTACAGGCTTCAGGTAACCTTGTAAAGATTGAAGAATACGTAAATAAAGTCGGATACAGCGAGCGTACGCATGTGGCTATCGAACCAAAGCTATCGATGCAATGGTTCCTGAAAATGGCTGATATGGCCAAACCGGCACTTGATGTGGTGATGAACGACACTGTAAAGTTCCACCCTGAGAAATTCAAAAATACTTACCGCCATTGGATGGAGAATGTCCGCGACTGGTGCATCAGCCGGCAACTATGGTGGGGACAGCGTATTCCGGCATACTATCTTCCCGATGGAAGTATCATAGTCGCTCGTTCTTCTGAAGAAGCATTGGGCAAAGCACTTGCGAAATTTCCAAATCTGAAGCTGGCTGAACTTCGGCAGGATGAAGATGTTCTGGATACCTGGTTTTCGTCGTGGCTTTGGCCTATTTCGGTTTTTGATGGAATCCGTTTCCCTGAAAATGAGGATATTAAATACTATTATCCGACTAACGATCTGATCACGGCTCCTGAAATCCTTTTCTTCTGGGTAGCACGTATGATTATGGCCGGGCAGGAATACCGAAAAGATATCCCGTTTAAAAATGTTTACCTTACCGGCATTGTACGTGATAAGTTAGGCCGCAAAATGTCGAAATCGCTGGGTAATTCGCCCGATCCGATTAAGCTGATTGAGCAATACGGGGCTGATGGCGTTCGTGTTGGCATGTTGCTTACCTCGCCGGCCGGTAACGATCTTCCATTCGATGAATCTTTGTGTGAGCAGGGCCGCAATTTCTCCAATAAAGTATGGAATGCATTCCGCCTGATACAAGGCTGGGATGTTGATAAAAACCTGAAACAGCCTATTTATGCCGGGCTGTCAGTTACCTGGTTCAGGGCACGGTTCAACGAAGCACTTACCGAAATCAATGAACATTATGATAAATACCGTTTAAGCGATGCTTTGATGGGCGTATACAAACTGGTTTGGGACGATTTTTGTTCGTGGTTCCTCGAAATGATAAAACCGGCCTATCAGCAACCCATTGATGCAGAAACTCATAAGGCGGCAGTTTCATTGTTTTCGGATATTATGCAGGTGTTACATCCGTTTATGCCTTTCATCACCGAAGAGATATGGCATTTGTTGCATGGTAACACAAAGGGAAGTATAATGATGTCCAATATGCCGCAGCCTCAGAAATACGACGAGAAAATTCTGGCACATTTTACTTATATGCTTGATATTGTAACTTCAATACGATCCATCCGAAAAGATAAGAATATACCAATCAAGGATAAACTCGAACTGTTTATACTCAAACCGGGAAAGGAAATTCCTAATTTGTTGTTCGATTCACTGATTGAGAAACTTTGCAACCTCGTACCCATCCGCTATGTACACGAAAAAGTAACCGGGGCTGCTTCATTCCTGATAAAAGGGAATGAATTCTACATTCCGCTGGGTGATAAAATTGATAAAGAGGCTGAAATTGAAAAACTTAATCAGGAACTCGGCTATACCCGTGGCTTTCTGAAAAGTGTAATGGTGAAACTGTCGAACGAAAGATTTGTTGCCAATGCAAAGCCTGAAGTTGTGGATGTTGAACGACGCAAAATGGCTGATGCTGAAGCAAAAATCAAAACGATTGAGGAGCAGATTTCGATTTTGAAAGAGTAATGTTGTGACTTTTCTTTCTGTGATTATAAAAACGGAGGCACGGAGGACACAGAGAAACACAGATAAAATTGTCTTCGGTACGTGAAACAATACTATAAACCACTTAGTGTTCCTCAGTGTTCTGAGTGCCTTGGTGGTTTTTCTTGTTCCAGTGTAAACTCAGTTGAATAATACGCTTTTACTTTTTCCCTCAGATTATAATTCGACGACATAACCTCTACATATGCACCCGTTGAACGAATTATAATTACTATTTTTAAATAAAGTTTTCTGAAAATCCGGATCTGAAGTCTTTAATTAAAGGGTGGCTGAATAGATGTAAAGCCTTGGAAGGACTTTACTCAAGATTTTACTACCAATAAAGACCTTCAATAAACTCTGACAGCAATTTATATGCCTTTGAAACCAGGATTATTGAAACGCTTCAATAATTTAAAATCCTTTAAACCAACTATTTGGTAAACACATACTGCACGATGTTCGCACCCATCTGCAACGCTTTCAGCCTTTTCTCGGGCGAGTCCTTGTGAACATCGGGGTCTTCCCATCCATCGCCCAGGTCGCATTCGTAATCATAAAAGCAAATAAGTCTTCCTTCCCAAAGCAATCCAAATCCTTGCGGTGGTGTACCATCGTGTTCGTGTATTTTTGGCAGTCCATTGGGAAAATTATATTTCTGATGATAAATAGGATAATCAAAAGGCAATTCGACAAATTCCAGTTCAGGGAAAACCTTTTTCATTTGTGGACGGATATATTTATCAATTCCATAGTTATCAGAAATGTGAAGAAATCCGCCGGCAATCAGGTAGTTACGTATGTTCAATGCTTCCTGATCGTTAAAAATCACATTGCCGTGTCCTGTCAGATGCACGAAAGGATAATTGAATATTTCAGCACTTCCGGCATCAACGGTAGCATATTCGGTATTTATGCTGGTCTTCAGATTTTTGTTACAGAATTCAATCAGGTTGGTCAAAGAAGTTGGATTGGCGTACCAGTCGCCACCGCCATTGTATTTAACCAAAGCAATCTGGTAAGTGTTTTGCGTAAAGACAACTATTGATGCAGCAAGCATTAACACAAAGAATAGTCCGGTTTTTTTAATCATACTTCGTTTGCAATGTTAATAATGTGACAAGCTACAATGGCAGCTGTTTCAGTCCGCAACCTCGATGGGCCTAGGCTAACCGGTTCAAATTGAAATTTTATCGCTGCCTGCATCTCTTTTTTGCTGAAATCTCCTTCGGGTCCGATTAAGACGGTACAATCTCCTGTTTTATAAGCGTTTTTAAGATGCTGTGGCTGATGTTCTTCCACAAATGCAACAAACCGGGAGGCAGGAACGTTCGTACAAATGAAATCTTCGAATTTCACAGGTTCATGCAAAACCGGCAGGTAGGTTTTGACGGATTGCTTAGCTGCTGATAGAATGATCTTCTGTAGTCTGTCGATCCTGATCTGAACTCTTTCGGAATGTTCACAAATTAAAGGAGTTATCTCATCAACGCCTATTTCGGTTGCTTTCTCGAGGAACCACTCGAAACGGGCGATGTTTTTTGTGGGGGCAACAGCCAAATGAACTTTGAATGGTCTCTTTCCATAGTCAGGAGTTACCCTCAAAACCATTACGGGACAACTTTTTGTATTCTCAGCCAGTATCTGTCCTTCAAACAGCTTACCTGATCCATCGGTGAGATTTATTTTATCTCCTGCCCTCATCCGCAATACTTTGATGCAATGAAATGACTCTTCAGTGCCAAGTGTAACAGGGCAGGGAACTGGAATCAGGACAGGATTGATGAAATAAAGTTGCATATTATTCAAATCTTTGCAAAGGTACGAAACAACAGGAAACTAAAACCTGATGTTTACCGCGGCAGGAAAAACTAAAAAAGCCTGCCTTCCGGCAGGCTTTATAGTGAATATATCGCAGGTTTACTGTATTATCAGTTTTTGCATTTCAACTGTATTGTTGCCGGTTATTTTCACCAGATAAACTCCTTTGGGCTGATTACTAAAATCCAGGGTTTGGGAAAGGTGAGGTGTTGATTTTATTTTTTGACTATAAACCTGTAGTCCCTGCGCATTGAAAAGTGAGAAGTTCAAATCTTCAACATATTGCCCTGAATAAAGCGTAACAGAACCTGATGTCGGATTCGGATAAATCCTGATTTTATTGTTTTCAATTGATTGGATACCAACCTCGGGAGTAGCAGCTATGCTGATATTGTCGATATAAAGGTTGTTCCCGAAACGATTATAGCTTTCGAAAGCAATCTTTATATTTGTTTTGTTAGCCCAGGCTGAAAGGTCTATAATGGCACACATACTACCCCAGCCGCTGCTGCACCAATCGTCAGCAATAACTGGGAAAAACCCGGTTGTTTGTTTCGGAACGGTAGCTAACTTGCCGTTATCTCTTTCTCCTTCAGCAAAAACTCTAACCCAATTTTCACCACAATCTTCCGAAACAAGTACAATTAAAGAATCAGAAACAGTGGTGTAGCGATTTGCATACGCATGATCGAACGTCATAAATACCGGATCAGCACCCGTGAAGTTCATCGGAGGTGAAACCATTCTGTCGCGACGACCCGGAGGGATTGAGTAATTGAAGAAATTCATCCATGCTGATTTATTGCCGGGTGTATTTCCACCTACAGTTGTAACATCCCATGTTACCAGGTTATCAGGGTTTTCAATGGTCCAGCCTTTGCTGGAGAATGTGTTGCTTTCAAAGTCTTCTTCAAATGGAGTAAAATATCCCCCCGCATTTATGTAATTTGATTTTGTAATTGAACGTGAACCATTGCTGTTTTGAGCAACAAGAGTTACCGAATACACACCGGCTTGTAAGAAACGCACCTGTGGGTTTTTCACACTTGCATTTGTACCGTTTTCGAAAACTATAGTGTTAGGCGAAAAGGACCAATTCCATGCGTACGAGCACGATGTTGAATTATCAGTGAATTGTACTACCTGGCTGAGATCGCAAAATGCAACCGGATAAGCCGTGAATGCAGGAACAGGCATAATTGTATCACTTACAGTAATATACTTTGACTTTATCAAGGTATTTGTACCTGCAGTATTGGTTACAATTAACTGTACGTCATAGGTTCCCGGACTGCTGTATTCGATACCGGCGGGGTTTTTATCGGTTGAAGTTGAAGGGGAGCCTCCGGCGAAGCTCCATTCCCACTCAAATGGAATTCCTGAAGAAATATCAGTAAAATTTGCTTTGCATCCGGGAGGAATAATAGTTTGATCAGCGGTGAAATCAGCAGTCGGAGCAGCAAAATATAAATCTGATTTCCACAATCCACGACCGTATGTGCCTGCTTTAATTCTGTCACCTGACGGAGAGGAAGGATCGTAATAAATTTCCAGTTCGGTTATTTTTGCCGCACTTGGCAAACCATCAGCAAATGGAATCCAGTCAGCAAGTGATTTGTCTTTATAATAAATTCCTGCATCGGAACCTAAATAAAGTCCTTCCTGGCTGTTTTTGTAACACACAATAGTCGAAAAATGGATTTCCGGAAGGCTTCCGGTGATATTTGTCCAGGTTAATCCCCTGTCGATGGATTTAAATACTTCCTGATCCTGCACCATGTAAACTGTATTTTCATCATAGGGGCTGGCTTCAATATCCGAAATATTGGAACCTGAAGGAAGGCTGCTGGTTATGTTCATCCAGGTGGGTTCATCCTGTTTGGCGTTGCTGCTTGTAAATAGTGTACTTCCTTTGGAGACATAAATGATGTCAGTATTTACAGGGGATTGTTCTATAGCATCGCAATTGGCAGAATTGAGAGATGAAATCTTTTCCCAGTGCACACCGGATGCTGATGGATTTTTAATGTTCGTGCTACGCCAAACATTTTTGTACCCGATAAACATGGTGTTAGGTTCATTCTCATCAATGAGAAACGGAGTAACCCAGGCTCCTTCTTCAGTTATGCCGTTAAAACCAATCCCGGCTATCTGCGAAGCATTGGATCCGATTATCCGGTTAATAGAGCCATAATAAACAGTTGAATAGCGATATTGCGGGTTCGTTTGGTCAATGGCACATTCCATGCCGTCTCCTCCTCCAACGGCTGACCATGAGTCAAAATCAAAAAGATAGGTACCGTTGTCCTGGTTACCAATAATAACTAAGTCGTCTTCAGTTGCGCTTTGACCAATTTTGTAGGATTGTGTAATAGGTAACCCGGTTGTGATTTCGTTCCATTGGCTTCCTCCGTTGTCAGTCCAGTATATTCCACCATCGTTTCCGATATAAATCCGGTTATTGACCGGATTATACTGAAATATATGCTGGTCGGCATGAACTTCGGCCACCCCGCATCCGCCGTACCAATGACCGTTTATCTGCCAGGTAGAACCGCCGTTAGTTGATTTCCATACATTTACACCACCGGCATAAATTACTTCCGGGTTTACAGGGTCAGCAACCAATGCGAGGTCGTACCAGGCCTGTCCACCAGTTCCTGAACCATTGCATGACCAATCCATAATATTCGGGGAAGTTGACATTTCAGTAAAAGTAAGACCCGAATTCGTTGATTTGTATAATCCTTTAAATCCATCATCGCCTTTGGCCAGCAGAACATATACTATTTCAGGATTTGCAGGCGTCACTGCTATTACTGAACGAGCTCCGCCAGGCATTCCGGCTGTAATCTGGAACCAGTTTTCACCGGCATCCGTCGAACGATAGAATCCGCCTCCGGAAGCACCATACATTACAGTCGTGCTTCCTGGTTTGAAAGCGATATCTTTAAAGCTTCCGTTGTTTTTCAAGTCCCAGTTTGCGCCTCCGTCAACGGATTTATAAAATCCTGAATTGGTACCGGCATATACAATCTGCGAATTAACCGGATCAATAAGCATATCGCCAACAATCCTGTTTCCCATGCCTGTGTTCGACAACTGCCAGGTGGCACCGTTATCTGTGCTTTTCATTACCCCCAGGCCGGGAGCATCGCCTGCATCGCGGTCGCCTGTGCCAATGTATATGATTGAAGGATTAACAGGATCAATTACAATGGCCGATACCCCCAGGGTGGGAAGTGCGTCAGTTGTACTTGTCCATTCATTGCCGCCGGAAGTTGTATACCATAAGCCTCCTGCCGGTGCTCCAACATAAACTATGTCGGGGTTTGTCGGGTGAAAACCTATGGCATTCAGTCGACCAAGACCCTGATACCCGCCACCGATTTCGAATGGTCCCTGGTTAATCCAGTTGCCCGAAAGGGAAGCTGAATTATCATTTTGCTGCATATACATATTATATGCTTGCATAACTTCATCCGGAGCCGGCATCCAGCCATCAGGACTAACACGATCCTTCATCATATTTTCCCATCTTTTGAAAGGCTTCCACCCACATCCCTTTGTGATAGTGCGGTTTTCCCAGTACTTGTTAAATGCACTCTGAACCTGGAAAAAATTTGCATCAGGATCCTGCATCATCGAGATCCAGTATGGAAATTGGGCTGTATCAGCCGGTGTGTTCGACTGCGCTGATAACCGGGTAGTTGCAAAAATTATCACTAATACAGATACCAGCAGTGAGTATTTTTTCATCGAATATAGGGGGGATTTAAAATGTGATTGATTGGCAATTTTTTTTTTTGAAAAGTTAAATGGCGAATTAATCACCCTTGCGGCAAATGAAACCAATGTGTCAGAGATGACAACAAGAGTAACAATAATAGTCCGGACAGTGCCCGGATCAGTGATGATTTGCTTTGCAGATTAAATATTATTGTGCCAAAGGAGTCTTTTCTCCTTTAAATACATATCCGGCTTCAGTTACCGCATCACCAATGGCAGCGATTGAAGTTTGGGTTGAATCGAAACTTACAACGGCAGTTGAATCCAGATGCGAAGCTTTAATTGCGGTTACACCGGCAATTTTGGTAACAGTTTCCTGTATAGTGTTTTCGCAACCGGTACAGGTCATGCCATCAATTGCAAGAGTTGCGGTTTTATTAGCAACAACATCGGTTGCCTGCGCGGCATTGTCGGTTGAGGTAGTTTTTCCTGAACAGCCAGCCATTATGGCAGCTACAAGGATTACAAAAATAAGAGCTTTCATATGGATTGATTTTGACTCCAAAATTACAGTTTTTACGGTTGCAAAACCATGAATTGCAGATAAATCGAACAATTCTCTTTGTAGCCAATTCGCCCCTCGCCCCATCGCCTTTCGCCCCATCTCAAAAAATGAAGAAACAGCCTAAATTCCGTCTACTCCTCCAGCGCTGTCAAATCCCCTGTATCCTGTCCCAAAGCCCTTGCCTTTATAACCCGACGCATAATTTTACCTGAGCGTGTTTTTGGCAGCGATTCGGCAAATTCAACAAATGCCGGGCGTGCTATGGGGCCAATTTCACGGGCAACATGCGTTTTTAGTTCTTCGGCCAGAGCCGGACTGGGCGCAGACCCCTGACGAAGGATCACGGTGCAATGAATAATATTCCCATGCAATTCGTCGGGCAAGGCAATGGCTGCTGCTTCGGTAACAGCGGGGTGGCTTACAAGCGCACTTTCTATTTCTGCTGACCCAAGTCTGTATCCGCTCACTTTTATTACATCGTCAATACGGCCAATAATCCAATAGTAACCGTCTTCATCTTTTCGTGCTGAATCACCGGCCAGGTACCAGCCTTGTCTGGCGTATTTCTCCCAGTATTTTTCAACATATCGGTCAGGATCGCCCAGGATGGTACGGGCCATACCAGGCCATGGATTCTGGATTACCAGATTGCCTTCCTCACCAACTTTTACTTCTTCGCCAAGGTCATTGACGATCGCAACCTCATTGCCAAAAAAAGGTTTCGTTGCCGATCCGGGTTTTAATGGTGTTATAGGTAAAGGTGTAATCATAAAACCTCCTGTTTCAGTTTGCCACCAGGTATCCATGATCGGGCAGCGGCTTTTGCCGATTACCTCGTAATACCATTTCCATGCTTCAGGATTTATTGGTTCACCTACTGAACCAAGCAAACGTAACGAACTCAGGTCGTGGCGGTCGGCCCATGAAGAGCCAAAACGCATCAACCCGCGGATAGCAGTTGGAGAAGTGTAAAGAATATTTATTCCGTATTTCTCAATCATCGACCACCAGCGGTTCGGGTACGGGTGATTGGGCGCACCTTCGTACATCATAATGGTTGCTCCGTTAAGCAACGGACCATAAACAATATAACTATGGCCGGTTATCCAGCCGGGATCAGCGGCACACCACCAGCGGTCCTCGGGTTTTATATCGAAAACATACCTGTGTGTGGTTGCGGTATACACGGCGTAACCTCCATGAGTATGAACCAGACCTTTGGGCTTGCCCGTAGTTCCGGAAGTATAAAGGATAAAAAGCGGATCTTCGGCATTTGTTTTTTCAGTGCAGCAATTCGTATTGGCCAGAGGCATTCCCATCAGATCG
>JBBQUX010000023.1:0-36003 GCA_038212135.1 Bacteroidales bacterium
AAGTTGTTACACCTTGCGAAAACACATATCCGCTTACAAGCAGAAACATGGTTAAAAACAGAAGTAGACGTTTTTTCATAAATTTGTTGTTTTAGCTAATTAATATTGTGTTGTATGCCTGCTGAATCTGGTTGTAAAACAGTGAATATTCGTTTTGCTTGCGCAAGACCCGTTTAAGGCTGTCGAGGAACTTCCCTTTGACTAACTTTAAACGGCATAAAAATTAATCAACGGTTTGGTTGTTTGATAGAAAAGTGCGTAGAATTGCGCAACGTTTTATACCGGCCAAACGTTAGGCGTCATTCTAGGGCGACAGTGCAACATTGGTCGATAGTGCTATAAATCAGCATTTATTGCTACATTCGCAACTGAATATTTTGACATAATTGAATGAAAAATAAATACGTAAACTTCATTTCGGACGACCATTTGTTGGTTTGTATTGGTAACCTTCACAAAGCATATTTGAAAGCGAAAAACAACATCACTAAAAAGAATTTCTACTCAAATAAAGTTGATACTATCAAACTAACTTTTGACGCTAAGTTTAACGACATAGATGAGGAAAGCCTTATCCAAGCTGAAATCTTGCGACAGATTGACAAGTCAATCAATAATTCTATCGGCACATTTCACGAACAAATTTTAGGCGACATCAAAGGTTTTGAAGTTGGAAATTTAAGTGGCTTTGACATCAAAGCGAAAGACAATACACTTTTTGCCGACATCAAAAATAAGCACAACACAATGAATAGTAGTGCAGCCGAAGCACTGTTTCAAAAGTTAGCCCGATATGCAAACGACTACAAAACAGCGAAATGTTATTGGGTGCAAATTTTAGCTAAAGGAAGTTTTTGTGAATTGTGGAGGGGCGATATCAACGGGAAAGAATACAGCCACAGCAGAGTTTATAAAATTTCAGGCGACCAGTTTTACGCTTTGGTTTCAAGACAACAGGATGCGTTGTTCCAACTTCATAAAGCGTTACCAATTGCCATCAAAGACTATTTGAAATCAATTGACAAGAGTGAAGAAGTTGCAGCAAATTCAGCAATAGAAGAAATAAAATCGGAAACAAAAACTTCTAAACGAAGCATCTTAGACCAAATCACTTTTGAAAATTACAGCTACTATTTGGGCTTTGACAAGTTGTAATAACTGTTCAAAAATTTCACAATAGAGTAACCAACTTCGCAACCCAAATTTACCGGGACAGCATTTCCAATTTGCTTGTATTGTTGAGCCATTGAACCTTCAAATTTCCAATCATCGGGAAAGGTTTGTATTCGGGCATATTCACGAACTGTAAACGGTCGAGTTTCTTCTGGGTGGCATCTTTCGGTTTGCTTTTGTGCAGGACTGCAAGTGAGGGTTAGACAAGGTTCATCCCAACCAATACGCCTTGCAATACCAGTTTTGCCGCCACCCAAATGAAAACTTCCACCCATAAATTCCTTTTGAATTTTCAACGGCAAATCTCTCCAATAACCTTTTTGCGGAACTAAATCTAAAACCGCTTTTTTGCTTTCGGGATATTTTGTGCCGTTTGATTTTGGGACATTGCAATTAAACAACTCTCCTTTTTTTAATGCATCTTTTAAGTTGTAAACTTTTTTGTGTGGCTTTGGGTATTCGTATTGCAACGCAATATCTTTTCTAATTCCGACAACAATTAACCGTTCTCTTTTTTGCGGAACTCTAAAATTTATAGCTTTTAAAACTTGAACGGGAACTACATTGTAACCAATTTCATCTAAAATTGAAATCATGCCTTGCAATGTTTTCCCATTTTCATGACTCAACAATCCACGGACATTTTCGCCAATACAAATTGGTGGGTGCACTTGCTTGACAACTCTTGCAAACTCATAAAATAATGTTCCCCTTGCATCGGCAAGACCTAATTTTTTTCCTGCATAACTAAACGCCTGACAAGGGAAACCGCCAGTTACGACATCAACTTTATTTTTGTATTCAGAAAAATCAAACGACTTTATATCACCTTCGAACACCTTCCAGTTCGGACGATTTTTGCGTAGCGTTTGACAGGCCCATTTATCAATCTCATTTAATGCAACACATTTCAAACCTGCTTTCTCCATACCAACAGCCAAACCGCCACCACCTGCAAACAATTCAAGGACTGAATAATTGTTGTGGGGTTCAACAAAATTTGAAACAGAATCTTCAATATCTGCATTGTAGAAATCAGCAAACAGCGTTTCTACTTGTTGCCGTTTATACACACGGTAGTTACTCATAGGTTCACGGACAGCAGACAACTTGCCTTCTCTATCCCAACGCCTTAGCGTTTCTTTACTTTTTCCTATTAGTTCAGAGGCTTCCGACAGCGTTAAATATTCATTCATAACCAAGTAGTTTAACCTTATACAATGGTTACAAATCTACGACAACTATTTTAACAACAAACAGACTTTTTAAAAAAAATATCAACAACAAAAATCCAAAGAAAAAGAAGATGGTGGCTTCGCCACCACTGTCTATTTTTACTTTTACGCCAACGAATAAAGGGACAATAACACTAACTAACTTTGACACTAACTTGAAACAGCTGTGCATCATGGTAAGAGAAGTGAATCAGCTAATAAATAAGAATATGAAAGGTCTGCAGCACCCAGCTATTATTACCGGTTGAACTACATTTCGGCAAGCTCAATGTAAAACATCCCGGTCAAAAGTGGTGAATTTTAGTTCTATGTACTTACTGACGGTTTTAGCTATTAACTACTGAAAAACAGGAAGTTAATAAGTTGATTTCAGAGGTGAAAAGCAGTTCGGAAATGAACTATTGGACAAATGTAAGAATTTAATAAGATATGTTTCGCTATTCGAAGGAAGAAGAAAAGAAGGGAAATGCCTGGATGATTTTATTTTAATGAAATGTTCAGTTATTCAAAATGGATAATTATCTTTACCACAGCTATCCCGCAGGGATTTAGTTCAACAATGTATAAAAATAATAGCCGAATTAGTAGTAAATTCAAGGGTTGTAGCCCGCTTCACTTTCTTGTAGCCTGACAGGAAAGTGGCACGCAGTCGGCTACTATTCTTATACTTAACGTTATAAAACTCGAAATTTCAGCGTATCATTTTTAATTTTCTCATTAGCCACAAGCATATCCTGCGGGGTATAAATATTTGTAATATCCAGGCTCGAATGCCTTGCCTGGTCCATGGCAATAAGGGGATCGTTATAGCACCGGATCATATTGGTGATACCCTTATCTTTTAAACTGTAGAATTTAATCGTATCCGGAAGTTTCAGATCTTTTCTTACATGCAGGTTCCAGTAATCCCGGAACTGCTTTTCCTCCCGCCATTTGCCTCAGGGTCTGAACTTGTCACTGAATAAGAAATATTCGGGATCATTATCCAATACTCCGGGTTTCTCAAATAGGCTGCATAAGGAGATTGGCATGGTAACATCCACATCCTTATGGTTTTTTGAACTGACTCCAGGCACGAATAGGATTCCCTTTTTCGTGTTAAGATGGTAGGATTAATAAATTGATCCGTTTTTGGGGGTTATTCAATTTAAAAGCCTTCCTCCGGAAGGTATTTTTTTTTTATTTCCGGAATAAGGTTTGCAAATAAATTTGCACCTCGTTCCGGGAAATAAAAAAACCTCTGGCTATGCCAGAGGCTTTTAAGTTGTCGGGGTAGTAGGATTCGAACCTACGACCCCCTGGTCCCAAACCAGGTGCGCTAACCGGACTGCGCTATACCCCGAACTTATTTAATCAGTTTTGTTATTAAAGCTCTTATACATTCCAAGCAGCATTTTCGAAATTCGCTCATATTTTTCATACAAATCCTGATAATCAGCTTTTGGAATTCCATCGGTGGATTTCATCAGGTCAAGAAGCGAAGAACATTCAAAAATATATCCCCTGGATATGGTAATCAAATCTTTTTTCTCATTACTGTCAATTCTTGCCGACGCCTGAACCAGGTTCATAACTGCCAGCAGCATCGCATTTTTCCAGTGATCATGGATTTGGCGATCCATCTGATCATCCTGCCTTAACAACACCATCACTTTGTTGTGCTGTTCCTTCATTAGCTGATATACTTCTAACTTTTCGAAATCAAACATTTGAGGCAAAAACGAAAAATGATAATCGTGAAAAAGAACTGGCGGAGAAGGGGGGATTCGAACCCCCGGTACCCTAATCGAGTACGACAGTTTAGCAAACTGTTGGTTTCAGCCACTCACCCACCTCTCCAGTGATTATGAAAAAACGCTTGTGTTCCTTCAAAAATGGAGTGCAAAAGTAATCATTATACTGATAAGTGCAAATTTATTTTACTGATTCGGGAATTTTATTTGTAAGGCATTCATATAGTGGCCTGACAGTGCATTATGGCATAAGATTAGCGGGAAAGAAAACGAGTTGGGTAGTAACGGTACTCAGAAAAAGTACCGGTTACTTGCTATGAAGAAGTGGCATTTCAACATGATGCCCTGTACTTAGTGTCACTAAGAAAACTCATCATTTTAAGTAAAACTGCTCATTTTCTTTAATTTGTGTCACTAAGAAATCTCATCATTTAATATAAAAATGCTCATTTTCATCAATTTTAGGTTCGGAATGCAAAACTCAATCTTCTGTGCGCGGCCACATTCCCCTACGGGGACCAAGGGGTGAGCGTGGGCAAAACTCATTTTAGACTCGTTTTCTTATACGCACTAATTTTGGTTTGATATGCAAAGCTCAATCTTCTGTGCGCGAGGACTTTCCCCTCCGGAAACCAAAGGGTGAGCGTGGGCAAAACTCATTTTAGACTCGTTTTCTTATACGCACTAATTATGGTTTGATATGCAAAGCTCAATCTTCTGTGCGTGAGGACTTTCCCCTACGGGGACGAAGGGGTGAGCGTATGCAAAACTCATTTTAGACTCGTTTTCTTATAGTTACCACTTAGGCTCTTTGAATTGAAACGCTAAAAACACCATTTCACTTCAGGCAGGTGAATATCAAAAATAAATCACTTCTCACACAATTTTGGACTGGTATTTGATGTTATTTTTGCAACTGCCGATTATCCGTTATATTTGCCATCTGTAGTTTTATGCTTGCTTTTAAAAATCTTATAAACACTTACCGCTAACCAAATTATAACTTCTTAGTATGAAAAAACTTCTTGTAGCATTATTAATTCTGATCACGGCCTCAGTATCACAAGCACAGGTGTTGGCCACTGCAAATTCACCTGAATACAAAAATGTGCTGAAAATGTCGGCATCGCTTTTTGTGAGAAGTACGTTTCAACTGGGCTATGAACATTACTTTAAACCAAATACCAGTTTGTATCTGGCCGGGGGACTCACTTTTAAAGACTCGGATTATGAAAAAGTGTGGGGCATTCGTGGTGAAGCCCAGATGCGATTTCATGTTTTTACCGTCATTAATCCCCGGGCGAGCAGCAGGCTGTACTTTGCACCTTATCTGGCGGATCAATCCTTCGAAATTGAAGAACAGTCGTATGACAACAACGGACAGTATTCCTGGCATACAGACTCGTTCAATGCTTTTGGAGGAGGAATGCTTTTCGGCTGGTCATACTCTTTTGCCAACCGTATAAATCTTGATGTTTATACCGGTGGCGGTATACGTAAAACCTTTGGTTATGATCCTGGTGAGAATTATTATGACGATGGCGTTTTCGATTACGGATATAGTGGTATAGTGCCCCGTTTAGGAATTGACGTTGGCTTTTGGTTCTGACAAGAATTTAATTGCCTTCTGCAAAACTCCCTGGCTTAAAACAGCCCGGGAGTTTTTTAAATTATATTGTAGAATTTCCTTTTTTTGTAATTCCTTTTTTAGAAATTTACTGTTTCAAATACACGTATGATTTTGGGCAAATCAATTTTGTAATACTCACACTAACAGTTAAATATAGAAGTTATGGGAAAAACCTTTGCTGAAAAAATTCTCGGTGCCGAAGCGGGTGCTATCGTATTTCGCAGGCCCGATATTATCTTAACACACGATAATACTGCCAGTATCGCCAATACCTTTAAAAAAATGGGTGGCGACAAGGTAAAAGATCCTGATCAATTGCTTATCGTTCTCGATCACAATGCTCCGCCAACCAGTGCCGAGTTGGCAAATGATTACCAGAAAATCCGCGACATTGTCAAAGAGCAGGGAATCAAAAAGTTTCATGATGTAGGCAAAGGTATTTGCCACCAGATTATGGGCGATTATGCCAAACCCAACATGATAATTGTGGGCAGCGACAGCCATACATGCACTGCCGGGGCTTTCAATGCGTTTGCTGCCGGCATCGACCGTACCGAAACAGCCGGACTCTGGAGGCAGGGCGAAACATGGTTCAGGGTGCCTGATTCGATAAAAATCACCCTTAACGGGAAAATGCCTCAGGGTGTTTATGGCAAGGATTTATCGCTTTGGATCATCGGTATGATGGGTTCGAGCGGAGCCGATTATATGTCAATAGAATACCATGGCGAGGGGGTGAAATCTTTATCTATCTCCGACAGGATGACAATTGCAAACCTTGCATCGGAAATGGGTGCCAAAAACGCGGTTTTCCCTGCTGATGAAGTACTGAAAAAACACTTTGGCAAAGCAATAGAAGGAACCTGGGCTGATAATGATGCGGTTTATGTGAAAGAAATTGTTATTAATCTGGATGAATTATTCCCTGTTGTTGCCGCTCCCCACAATGTTGACAATGTAAAATCACTTTCTGAAGTACGTGGAACAAAAATTCAGCAGGCCATGATTGGTACCTGTACCAACGGCCGCATAGACGATCTGCGCGAAGCAGCCACCATACTGAAAGGACAGAAAGTACCTGATGGCTTTCAGTTGCTGATTATTCCGGCATCGCAGCAAATATACCTGCAAGCTATGGATGAAGGACTGATCCGGACTTTTATGGAAGCCGGTGCCAGTGTGCTTGCACCTTCCTGTGGCCCATGCCTGGGAACAGGGCAAGGAATACCTGCTGATACTATGACTATCATTTCGACAGCAAATCGAAATTTTAAAGGTCGGATGGGAAATAAAACTACCTTTATATACCTTGCATCGCCTGCTGTTGTTGCATATTCAGCACTTAAAGGTGAAATTGCTGATCCGCGTGGTGTTGATACAAACGATACATACCCTTTCAGTATTGAGCAAAGTAAAACTGTGGATATCAGTGCCGACGACGACCGTTTTGCAAACGGAACCTGGAATTATGCCGATGTGGATAATCTCAATACCGACCAGATGTTTGCCGGAAATCTTACTTACAACGTAAAAAGTTCTGAGGCTGAAAAGATTATGCCACATCTTTTCAAAGGTTTCGACGATAGCTTTGCTGAACGCGTAAAAGAAGGTGACATTATAGTAGCCGGGGCAAACTTCGGATGTGGGAGTTCGCGTGAGCACCCTTCGGTGGGATTGGCTTTTGCAGGCATCAAAGCTGTAATCTGTAAAAGTGTAAACCGCATTTTTTACCGTTCATCAGTAAACCAGGGCTTACCAATTATCCTGCTTCCCGATGCAGTAGATGCATACAGGCAAGGCAACCCGGTCGATATAGACTTTGAAGCAGGAGAAGTAACAATTTCCGGAAAAGTATACCATTTTTCACCGCTTCCGGATAAACTTGTGGGAATTTTCAAAGCCAAAGGCCTTGTTAACTATGTAAAGGCAAGTTCGTAATTTGTTCATATTAAAATATTTAAAAGAAAGTTGTCAGTCTCGGGCAACTTTCTTTTTTATTAATATTGAGCAGTATAATTTTTTTTTTTAATTTCACCGGCTTTGGCTAAAGCTGATGAAAAATCTAAAATTCGGGTACATTTTTCAGATTGCCGTTGTCGTTGCTATCATTTTGATAGCCGGCGGATACCAGCTACCTAAATATGTCAGCCGCTTAATTGCCCTTGCTTTGCTTGCCATTGTCGATATGCTCTACTGGTTATCAGTGAGGAAAGCCATTACCCGACGTTTCTGGAAAAGTTTATCCTTCGCCTATTGGTTGCCAATGTTCATGCTACTGACATTTTTTATAGGAGGGTTATTTTCTCCTTTTCCTCTCTGGCCACCTTTTCTGCGTATTTACTTTCAAGGAATACTGCTTATCCTGCTTATCGGCAAAGGTATTTTCCTGACATTGCTTATTGTGAGTGATATTTTTATCATTCCGTTAAATATGATCAGGCGTATTGATCCTGAAAATAGTGAAACACCGGGCGGATGGTACAGGCCTCGCAGTTTTTTACTTACCAGCGGTGCAATAGCATCCCTGGTTATGCTTGTGTACTTTTCGGGAATGTTTTTCTGGGTAAACAATTACAAGCTGAATACGATCGAAATACCTGTTGAGAACCTGCCCAAGTCTTTTGATGGGTATAAAATTATTCAGATCAGCGACTTACATCTTGGGAGTTTTCTTAACGATAAACCCTTAAATAAAATCATTAAAATTGTAAATGCTCAAAATGCAGATGTAATTCTATTTACCGGTGATATTGTGAATTTTACAACCTATGAGGCGTATCCTTTTGAGGCAAGTATGAAGAAATTTGTTGCGAGAGACGGCATATATGCTATACTGGGAAATCACGATTATGGTGATTACGCTCACTGGGCAACTCCTGAGGACAAGGAAATGAACAATATAGGTTTGTTTAACTTTTACGATAGAATTGGGTGGCGTTTACTCCGTAATGCAAATGCAATAATCGAAAGAGATACATCTGCACTGGCTATTATTGGTGTCGAAAACTGGAGTGCCAACAAGCGTTTTGGTAAAAAAGGAGATATTCAAAAAGCAATTATAGGAGCTAAATCATCTGATTATAAAATACTTATGACGCATGATCCTTCGCACTGGGATGGTGAAGTCAACAGTAAGTATCCACAAATTGGCCTGACTTTATCCGGTCATACACATGCTTTTCAACTGGCTATTGAAACCACCAGGATCAAGTGGAGCCCGGCTTCGCTGTTTTTCAGTGAATGGGCTGGGTTGTACGGGAAAGTACATGAGAACGGCGTAAAACAGTATCTGTACGTTAACCGGGGTGCAGGAACACTTGGCTATCCCGGCCGCATTTTTACCCGACCTGAAATAACGCTGCTTATTCTGCGGAAAGAAAACTAAATTCTATTCTGTTTATTTTGTATTGCCTGACAAAACTCAATTTTTATCAACAATACTTCGTTAAACTTTTGCATTAGACTAAAAATCAAATAGTTATGAAAACAATTTATTTATATTCAAATAATTGAAAATCAGTTCTTTGCGTCATTGCGTCTTTGCGTGAGGCAAAAAAATAACGGACTATTGAATCAACTGATCATAGTAAAATTGTACCATTCAGTTTGTAAACGCACGATTGAATGGCTGTTTTATAATACCATTGCCGAATTGCCACATTGCCGGATTATAACATTAATCAACCAGGCCAAACCAGCTTTTTACCACATCATCTTTCTGCTGCCATTCCTTCATATGGACAAACTCGTTATTGTGTTTATTGTACTGATAATCCTTTTCCCATTCCAAATGATGAACCGAGACCTGTTTTATTGCATCAATAATATAATATAGTTCTACATCGGTCATAGTAGGGTGGAGGGAAAGCCTGATCCAGCCGGGTTTTTGCGATAGGTCGCCGTGGGTGATCAGGTCGGTGATGGCTTTTGATTTTTCATAACTTACATCCAGGAGGAAATGCCCGTATGTACCTGCACATGCGCAACCACCCCGGAGTTGGATGCCGTAACGGTCGCTCATCAATTTTACCACCAGGTTAAAATGAACTCCATCAATATAAAAAGAAATAATGCCCAGTCGTTTTTTCTGATTTTCGGCCAGCACACGAACTCCCGGAATGCAGCATAGCTCTTTGAATACGATTTTTAAGAGTTCATCTTCACGTTCGCGGATCAAAGCGGTATTCATCATGTTCTTCAGGCTGATGCATAACGCTGTTTTCATGGTTTGCAGGAAACCCGGAGTTCCTCCATCTTCGCGGATTTCGATATTATCAATAAATTTGAATTCGCCCCAGGGATTGGTCCAGTCCACGGTGCCACCACCCGGATTATCCGGAATTTTTTGATGGTATAAAGCTGAGTCGAAAACGAGCACTCCGGATGTGCCCGGACCGCCAAGAAATTTGTGCGGAGAGAAAAACACCGCATCCAGTTTTTCCACCGGATCGTTTGGATGCATGTTGATTTCTACGTATGGTGCCGATGCAGCATAATCAACAAAGCATACTCCTCCGGCTTCGTGCATTATGCGAGCCAGTTCGTAAATGGGTGTTTCGATGCCGGTAACATTCGAACAGGCTGTAAATGAGCCTATTATTAATGGTCTGTCTTTGAATTTTCCGAGCAATTGCCTGAGGTTTTCAGGATCAACCGTTAAATCTTCTCCAGGAGGAACCACTTCGACATCAGCAATAGTCTGGTACCACGACGTATGGTTCGAGTGGTGTTCCATATGAGTGATAAAAACAACCGGTTTTTTACCGTTGATGACAAACTCCCCATACATATTTTTTTCCGGGGCTTTCAGGTTAAGAATGCGCTGAAACTTAACCAGAACGCCGGTCATTCCAAATCCTGAAGTAATCAATACGTCAGATGGTCCTGCATTTACATGTTTCTTTATAATGTGTTGAGCTTCATGGTAAGCCTTTGTCATAAGCTGACCACTTTCGCAGGTTTCGGTATGTGTATTGGCAACCCAGGGTCCGATGATTTCGGAAATACGATTCTCGATAGGCCGGTAAAGTCTGCCGCTTGCTATCCAGTCTGCATAAAGCATTTTTTGATTGCCATAAGCAGTTTTGTATTCTACTTTGTCTCCAACTATTCCGGCCCGGAATTTGCTGAAGTGCTCCGCCAAATTTACCATCTGATCATGTGAATTATATATGTGGCAAATATCTGAAAATTATGAGAAATGGAAGGATTTGTTTTTATGACATTTCCTGTTTAAAAAATTGGTTCTGCCACGAATTGAATGGAATTTAGTTATCAGGAGCCGGAAGGCCGAAACAAATTAACACATTAACACATTAACACATTAACACATTACTCCATTATCACATTAACACATTAACACATTAACGCATTAACACATTACTCCATTATCACATTAACACATTAACACATTAACGCATTAACACATTAACGCATTAACACATTAACACATTAACGCATTAACACATTAACACATTAACACATTAACACATTAACACATTACTCCATTATCACATTATCACATTAACACATTAACGCATTAACACATTAACACATTACTCCATTATCGCATTAACACATTAACGCATTAACACCCCATCCCCCTTCTCCCACTCTCCCCCTCACTCATCTGCCCAACCTTCCTGTCAACTCAACCCTCATTCGTCCCCGGCAGCAATCTGAACTTTCGTGATTTCAATTTCACCACTTTCAACAAACAAACTGATCCAGTTATTATCTTCACGATACCATTTATCCTGCACACTTATGCGTATGAGGTAGTCGCTGATCTCGGTCTTATCAAGGCTGCGGAGAACTATACCGCCGTTTTTCTGATTGTCCTTGCCATAATTCAGGAACACTTTAGGCGCGGTTTTACCTGCCGACCTGGCTTTCAGCAGGATATAATTATTTTTTCGTTGCCTTAACTCAACAGCCGGAAAAGTGAATTTCTTTTCGTTTCCTTCGCTTATCAGCAGTGTTTGCGAAAACAGATCCTGAATAGCATGGTCGGCCATGTATTTCCTGATTTTATTGATTTGCTGCTCAGGATAGGAATCGGCAGGATTGATTTTTGCTGCTGATTCGTATGCATCAATAGCCTGGTCGAAAATTTTGGTGTTGTATAATTTGTCGGCTTCGCCAATTGCTTTGTTGTATTCAGCCCTGCGGGCAAGTGCAATTTCGTCCATCACTTTATCAATTTCGGTAATTTTTTGTTTTGGATAAGCTTCGGAAGGTTTTATTCCGGTGGCTTTAGTGAAAGCGGATTTAGCTGCGGCATAATCTTTAGCCACGGCAAGCCGGTCGCCATCAGCTATATAGGATGCATACAGTTTTTCCAGTTCCTCTTTCTGCGCAAGGAGCGAGTTGTTTATCTCAGCGATTTTTGTTTTGGGATATTCCTCTGCCGGTTTAATTTCAAGAGCATCCTGGTAAGCGTTAAGTGCTTCCATGAGGTTTTTTGATGCAAGTTTGGAATCGCCGAGTGCAATAGCTTTCGAATAGCTGTCGTCAACTGCCTTTATTTCGGCTTTTATGCCGGCAATCCTATCCTGTGGAAATTTTTCAGAAGGTTTCAGCAGCTGAGCTTCTTCGTATGATTTTATGGCAGCAGGCAGGTTTTTGGCAGCATACATTTCTGCACCTGAATGAATAGCTTTGGCGTAGTTTTCATCCTTCAGTTTAATATCAGTAAGGATTTTGTCAATTTCGGCAATCTTTTCTTTTGGGAGTGTTTCCGATGGTTTCAGCGTACCGGCCTTGGTATAAAGACTACGTGAATCTTCGTATTTCAGAGCCTTGAGCTGGGTTTCGGCCTGGGCAACCAGGTTCTGGTACTCTTCGTCCTGTTTTTTAAGTTCGCCAAGCAATTGGTTAATGCGGGCAATTTGCTCCTGAGGATATTTTTCGCCTGATTTTATTGTATTGGCACGTTGGTAAGGCTCAAGAGCTTCGCGGTACTTTTCAGCGGTGAAGAATTTGTCGGCCAGCGCGATAGCTTCCTGGTAGCGATCATTTTCTACCTTGTTTTTATCCAGAATAGCCTGTATTTCAGCAATTTTCTGTGAAGGGTATATTTCTGCCGGTTTTACTGAAATAGCGGTTTTAAAAGCTAAAAGTGCATTTTCGTACTCTTTACCATTTAGTTTTGTATCGCCGTCGGCAATTGCTTTGTCATACGCCTCCTGCTGTGCTTTCTGATCGGAGATTTGTTTTTCAGCTTCAGCAATTTTTTCGGCAGCATATTTTTCCGAAGGTTTTATAGCCTGTGCTTTCCGGTAATCGGCTAATGCTTCTGCATATTTTTTTTCATCGAATGATTTATCCGCATTAGTAAGAACAGCAAGATAGGAATTATCCAGTTTTTTCTGTTCGGCTAACAGGATGTTTATTTTTTCAACCTGCTGCTTTGGGTATGTTTCAGCCGGTTTCAGGGTCGAAGCAATAGTGTAGGAGGTAATCGCTTCTGCATATTTTTTCTCAGCAAATAAATTATCTCCGTCCTTGATTGAACCGGAGTAATTTCGTTCTTTCTGCTGAATACCGGCAAGCAGGATGTCAATTTCCGCAATTTTATCCTTTGGGAGTGTTTCCGTTGGTTTCAATACGCCTGCATCAGAGTATAATTCACGGGCTTCTTCATATTTGGCCGCCGTGAGTTGAGCATTTGCATCAGCTATAAGTTTCTGGTAATCTTCATCCAGCTTTTTCTGCTCAGCAATAATCCGGTCGATTTTTGCAATCTGATCTTTTGGATATTTTTCAGTGGGTTTGATAACTGCTGCCTGCCTGTATGGTTCAAGTGCATTTGCATATTTCTGATCAGTGAAAAGTTTGTCGGCCTGTGTGATCGCTTCCTGAAAACGCTGACCATCCGCTTTATCTTTATCAAGAATTGCTTTTAGCTCGGCTATCTTTTGGTTTGGATACGTTTCGGATGGTTTCAGCGTGTTGGCATTAGTGTACGAAGCGAGTGAATTCGGGAAGTCCTTTTCTGAAAAGTATTTATCCCCTTCTGCGATTGCTTTTTCATACGATTCCTGAAGGGTTTTCAAATCGGCAATCAGTTTTTCCGCTTCACTGATTTTGTCTGAAGGGTATTTTTCTGCTGATTTCAGTTCGAGTGATTTGCGATATATGACAATGGCTTCGTCGTATTTTTGAGCAGTGAAAAGTTTATCAGCTGATGCAATGGCTGCCGCATAGTTAGCATCCAGTTTTTTCTGTTCGGCAAGTAAACCATTGATTTTTTCAATCTGAGCTTTAGGATAGGCCTCGGCTGGTTTGATTTTCAGCGCATTTGTATAGGACATTAATGCTTCATTGTAGTTTTTTCCGGCAAAACTTTCGTCACCCTGGCTGATATGCCCGGCGAAACTTTGTTCTTTATTTTGCATATCGGCAAGCAGGCCATCAATCTCAGTAATTTTATCTTTCGGCAGTTTTTCAGCTGGTTTTAAAGTGCCTGCGTTGGTATATAATTCGCGGGCATCCTTATATTTGGCTGCTTTGAACTGAACCTCAGCATCTGTGATCAGTTTCATGTAATCTTCTTCCAGTTTTTTCTGGTCGGCGATTAACTGATTTATTTTGGTAATCTGATCCTGAGGATATTTTTCAGCAGCTTTAATTCCTGATGCACTTTGGTATTGTGCAAGCGCAGCTTCATATTTCTGATCATTGTAAAGTTTGTCACCCTCAGCTATAGCTTCCTGGTAGCGCTGACCTTCAGCTTTATCCTTATCGAGAATAGCCTTTACTCCGGCAATCTTCTGTTTTGGATACGTTTCCTCCGGTTGTAATGAATTAGCGTTTGTATATGAAGCTAAGGAATTTGAAAAGTCCTTTTCCGAAAAGTATTTATCCCCTTCTGCTACAGCTTTTTCATACGATTCCTGAAGGGTTTTCAAATCAGAAATAAGTTTTTCTGCTTCCAGGATTTTATCCGATGGGTATTTCCCGGCAGGCTTCAATTCGAGCGACTTTCGGTAAGCCGTGATGGCGTCGTCGTATTTTTGAGCAGCAAAAAGTTTGTCAGCTGATGCAATGGAAGCTAAGTATTCGGCTTCCAGTTTTTTCTGATCTGCAATCAAACCATTGATTTTTTCGATCTGTGTTTTTGGATAAGCCTCGGCTGGTTTAATAACTGATGCTTTTTTATATGATGTAATGGCTTCAACATAACTCAGGCCGGTAAAATAAGTATCTCCTTCGTTTATAGCCTGTGTATAGTTCTGGTCAGCCGATTGCGCATCAGCAACGATTTTATCAATTTTGGCAATCTGCTCCATAGGGTATTTTTCATTCTTCTTTAAATCAGCAGCTTCAGAATAGGCAACACCTGCGCGCGTATAATCTTTGGATGCGAACAATTGGTCGCCGGTATTTATAGCTGTGCTGTATTGCTCGTTACGTTTTTGCTGATCTGCAATGGCAAGATTGATTTCGGTTATTTTTTCCTGTGGATACGATTCGGCTGGTTTTATTGTTTGCGCTTCCTGAAATGCTGCAAGGGCAGGGGCAAAATTGCCTGTAGCAAGGTCTTTATCACCTTTTTCAATGGCCTGGGCATACTGGTCAGATTCCGATTTCTGTTTGGCAAGAATTTTATTTATTTCGTCTGATTTGTCTTTTGGATATTTCTCAGCAGGTTTAATGCTCAATGCCTGCTTATATGCAAGCATAGCTTCATCATACTTCGTTTCAGCCAAAGCTTTGTCACCTGAGGAAATAGCCGCGGTATAGTTCTCTTCCTTGCTTCTGGCAGATGCCAGCTGGTTTTGAGCCTCTGTTATTTTTTGCTGAGGGTAAACCTCTTCGGGTTTAATATCAAGAGCCTTTGTGTAGGCTGTGATTGCTTCGGTGAAATTGCTTTGCCCGAAAAACATATCAGCCTCGGCAAGCACTTTTTTATAGTTTTCATCCACCGACTTCAGTTGTGCCAAAAGAGTTGTTATTGCTTCGATTTTTTGTGCCGGGTATTTTTCGGCTGGCAACAATGTTAGCGCATTGCGGTAATGGATCAGAGCCGGATCGTATTTTTTTTCATCAAAAGCCTGGTCGCCATTTTTAATAGCAATATCATAGGCTTCCATGCGTGAAGTTCGCTCAGAAATCAGCTTTTCGGTTTCCGTAATTTTTGTTTTCGGGTACGTTTCTGTAGGTTGAAGAGCCAGTGCGGATTTATATCCTATGAGTGCACTTTCATACTCTCCTTCCTTAAAAAAGGACTCGGCACTGGCAAGGGCAGCATCGTATTTTTGCTGGTCCGATTGCAACCGCGTTTCGCCTGATTTTGTTTTATCAAGCATTTCTTTCGGATAACGAGCATCAGGCTTGGATTTTAGAGCTTCCTGGTATTTGAGCCGTGCATTGGCAAAATCACGGTTTATGTAAAACTGATCGGCCTGTTCAATGGATTTGTCGTAAGCATCCTGAACCGATTTTTTATCACTCGTATATTTGTCAATCTCCTGGATTTTTTGTTTTGCATGAGTATTACCGGGAGTAAGGTCCAGGGCTTTCTGGTATTCGGCTCGTGCTTCGGTACGTTTTTCTGCCTGAAGGAGTTTATCGGCAGCAGCAATAATTTTAGCCGACTGCTCAGCACGGATTTTTGATTCGGACTGCTGCTTTTTAGTGTTGGAAACTTTGTATTTCACTACTTTGGCATCAGGTTTTACTGCCAGGGAGGTTTCATAAAAAAGCAAGGCTTTTTCATACTCATTGGCTGCCAGGGCTTTATCTCCGTTTGCAACGGCATCATTAAAATATGCCAAATCGGAAGGATCAGTATAAACAGCGGTTATTTGCCCCAGACGATCTTTTGGAAATTGGGACGAAGGATCAATGACTATTGCTTTCTGGTATTCCTGTTTTGCCTGGGCATAGTCTTTCTGTTTATAGAAATTTTCTGCATTAATAATTAAATTTTCGAACAGGTGGGCTCTCGAATCGGGAGTTGCATTTAGGGTCGCGTTAATTTCAGCTATTTTGCCGCTAGCGTATGTGAGTTCAGGTTTGGCATAGCTGGCTTTGGTATAAAGCATTAAAGCCGTTGGGTAATCTTTGGAAGCAAATGCCAGATCAGCCTGTTTTACAACCGCAGGATAATTGTCAGCTGCAGTCTGGGCTACAATAGTATTGGTAAAAACAAGCAGAAAGGTGATTCCAATAAAAAGATAGAGTAAATATAATTTTAATCCCTTCAGGGTATTGCGTTTCTTCATTGAGCAAGCAGGTTTGGAGTTTTTACAATCATTAATAACGGATAAAATCCTGATTTATTGGATAAAATTCACGGTAACATGCTTTTTTATGGATTGTTATGATTAGCTACATAAATTGAATTTAAGGTGGGATAACGAAGTGAATTTTTGAAGACCCAGGATCCAAATTTCAAATTCCAGGTTCCAGGGGAAAAAGCAAATGAAACGTGTCCCTTTCGGATATCAGAATGATATACCCCTGCAATTTGAGCTTTGGGGCCTTGGAATCTGGTTCTTGGAATCTGGTTCTTGGAATCTGGTTCTTGGAATTTGTAACCTGGGTCAAAGAATCCGTCCATCAACCATCATCAGCTTGCGGTCGCTCATATCGGCCAGTTCCTGGTTATGAGTTACAATCACAAAAGTCTGGTTAAATTCTTTGCGTAAAGTGAAAAACAACTGGTGCAATTCTTTGGCATTGGCAGAGTCGAGGTTACCCGAAGGTTCGTCGGCCAGAATAACGGATGGATGATTCATAAGTGCCCTTGCAACGGCAACTCTTTGCTGCTCGCCGCCCGAAAGTGCCGAAGGTTTGTGCTCAGCCCGATCGGTAAGATGAAGGAAATCAAGTAATTCCATGGCTCTTCGGGTTGCGTTTTTTTGCGGGGCTCCGGCAATATATGCCGGAATACAGAGGTTTTCGAGGGCGGTAAACTCCGGCAGCAAGTGATGAAACTGGAATACAAAACCAATATTTTTGTTCCTGAATGCAGCCATTTTTTTTTCGCTGAGTGAGGCAACATCCTGGTTGTCGAACAATATCGTTCCGGAAGTCGGTTTATCAAGTGTTCCGATTATCTGAAGCAGCGTTGTTTTTCCTGCGCCCGACGCGCCTACCACCGAAACAATCTCACCCTTATTGATAACCATGTCGATGCCTTTCAGTACTTCGAGCGGTCCGTATGATTTATGAATGTTTTTCCCCGTTATCATAGTGCAGTTTGTGGGCGTAAAGGTACGATTAATGTAAAATATACAAAATCCATATGTTTTGGCTAAATATTATTTTGATGTGCTGGAATAGGTATGACATCACAAGAGATTTCATTAAAAACAAAATCATACTAGTTCCATGAATTAATTCGAAAATAGTTTCTGTACTTTTTGCTTAATCAAAAAGAACCAACTTAGCGAAGGTGTGTCCTGAAGTAAAAGTACGAATTGGAGATAAGAGAACTGTATAAAAGATGAAGGGGTTCCTAGAAAGAGGATGAACCTTCGCAATAGCTGTGAAGGCAGATATTGCAAACCGCCTTGCGGTGCTTTAGTCAAAAGCTAAGGTATTGAACGGACAAGGAAAAAGGTGGCGTAAACCATCAGGTATAAATAAAGATGAACTTAACCCATCTTGCAGCCTTTTTACTAAAATCGACTGAAAATCAGTCTAAACCAGGTATTTTTACTCCAAAATCGAATGATTTTTGTTTTATTATTTTGCAAGTACCTGATATTCAACATTTATATTTTTTGAATCTCATTTGTAGACCTCCGGGGGGTATTGACTTTCAGATAATTACGTGTTTACTTTGCAGCCATGTATTTCAAAGTATCCCGACAATTTTCTTTGAGCGTTACGCAGATTACATTATCGTGCATTGCCATACTCAGCAGGAGACAGAATCTATGTGTGTTAAACTTTGATTTTTTCATTTTGAATTTTCCCCTTCTATTTTTCCTTCCTTTTTAGTCTTTGATAATCAATATAGTAAAGCACCTTAAGAGAAATGTTATTGCGTTGTGGCTCAAGGAAAGTATCATTGAAATTAGTAAAGTAACTTCCGGCAGCCAGATTGGTTTCACTTGTAATTTCATTTTTCCATACTAAATTCAGGCTGCTTCCAGGCGCAAAAATCCAGGAAAAAACCATATCGGCAGTAAAAGAACTAAATATGAAATCATGAAGACCGGTATAATCCGGTAATAGTTCCAGGCGGCCGTTTTCGGGCAATTTGTAAAAACTGTTGTAAGCCCCCTGCGAATAATAATGACGGACCGTCAGGCTCAGCGAAACATCATTTTTGAAAAGGTACTTCGCATTCATTGAGTTCTCAATTGTATTAATTTCCCTGTTTCCAAAGATTACCATATCCTCTTTTTTACCTGCAAATCCGTAATCATTATTGTTTTTCTCGTATTCGACTGATAGTCTGAATGCCAGATGATCATTAAGCCTTACGATGGGTGAGATTTCAGTTGAAAAGCCTTTGGAGCCGTCGCGTGACGAGTAATAAGCACTCAATCCACCATCAATAGCCAGTTGCCTCCTGTAATCGGAAGAAAATCCCAGTTCTCCCCATGTAGCTTTGGGTTTCAGGTAATACATGCCTGGGGTTCGGGGTTCGTAATAATCGTAGGTTTCGGTTACAAAATGCCCTGCTTCTGCCCATATGGTGAGGTAGTTCAATATTGTAATAAAAGTATTATAACTCAACTTGGCGGTTTCAGGTTTGTGCGTAGTAAAGTTGTTCTGGTTTTTTATGGTAACAGTGTTCATCATATTGCGCAATTTCCAGAAAGGTTTATAAAAATTGTAACTTATACTTGCCGAATTATTATTGTAATCATTGTAAATAGTAAGTCCCATGTCATTGGCATCGAACTTGTTATCCATTCCTGAACGTTTCGCCGACCACTGGAAACTACCCTTTGTTTTCAAAATGCTGACATCATATTTGTATCCTCTACTGGTAGTGCTTTGGTCAGAAGACGTGGTTCCGGGCTTAAATACCTGGCTCACTCCACCCGATACATTTATCCGGTATGTATTTGATTTGTTATTCAGTGTTATGCCGGCAGCTGTAACATTGGCATCGCGGAAATAGTTGTCGCGCATAACATTGGTATTCGTTATATAAATATCTGAGTTGTTTTTGAGTGCCTGATCGAAAACCAGGAGATTATAATTAGTCAGTGGATCGGTCAGAATTTTCCGCGTATTGCCATAAGCATCTTCAGCAACAGCATATGTATTGGCAGTAACTGCATTAAGCAAACCGATTGCAAGCCCGTTTTTATTCCGGCCCGATATTTTTGTTGTATTTATCAGCCGTTGCTGAACCGGGTTTTTTCCCAGGTGCTCACCTTCAGAAAGTTCATTTTCAACCTGGTAAAACAAAGCAGGAGTCTTGCCAATCCTGCGCGAATAAAATATATCGCCTTTCATGAATAAATCTACAGCCTCCTTAAAAAACGGGCGTTGTTCTTCATACACAGTTTCGAAAGCAGTCAGATTTTTTACTTTGTTGTCCGATTGCACCTGGCTGAAATCAGGCAGCAACGACATATCCAGCGTATAACTTTCACTTATTCCGTATTTCAGATCCATTCCTCCTCCTAAAGCGGTCGAAATGTCTTTGTCGGCAGTCAGATTCGGGTAGTGCTCAACCCCAAGCATAATATAGGGTGTAGCTGATAACCTGACAGGCGGTTCAATATTTTCAATTCCTTCGAGGATTCCCCAGTAAGGCAGATCGTTATTTGCATCCAGGACTTCTAGCGCCCACTGGTCCGTTTCGCGGTAACGCCTGATGGTGCGCGAAATCTGCATACCCCATGTTTGTGAAGGTTTTCGTGCAAAACGTACTGCTGAATAAGGAATCTTCAATTCAGCAATCCAGCCATCTTTCGTTATCTGAACTTCGCTGTCCCAAACGGCATCATAGGTTTCGTCCGACTCGCACCAATCAAGCTGGACCCCCGAAGCTGTGACGGTGAAATAATATGCATCAAGCTGATTATTATAGGTGTCGAATCCAATTGTAAACATATCGGCATTCAGGTGTTCTTCATCTCGGATTCCAAGTTGGCGCAGGATGCTGTCGGGATTTGAATCGAACATCCGGGCACAAATATAAATTGCATAATCATCGTAAGCTATTTTTACATCGGTGCGAAAGGAAGCAGCCGCTTCATACACAGGTTCGTATTGCTTGAAATCAGTAATAGCAGGAATGCTTTGCCATATAGAATCATCATCATAACCGTTAATTTTTGGTGCAGATGATATTTTTATTGTATTGGCTGATTTCCGGGATAAAGGCTGATCCTGACTCTTTTCAGAAAAAGAATTGATATAGAAAAACAGAGCAGCTGCAAGAAGTAAAAGTGAACGCACGAATACAAAAATTAGGATGCAAAGATATACGTTGGTATTTATATCTGTATTCTCATAAAAATATTTATTTTAGCAACTTCTATTCAAACTGAAAACATACTTTGCCGGTTTTAAAGTGTGAAAGTGTAATTGTATAAAAATCAATTACATATGATTTTATCTGGGAAAGCATACTATGTATTGAATTTACTTCCTTGTGGTAATTAACGTAACATATCATATAATTAATTCAAATTAAAATGAATCTTCACGAATACCAGGCCAAGCAGGTTTTAAGCAGTTTCGGAGTGCCGGTGCCCAGGGGCATTATGGCCGAAACAGTTGATCAGGCAGTAGATGCCGCCAAAGAAATCCAGAGATTAAGCGGGTCGCAGTTTTGCGTGGTAAAAGCGCAGATACATGCCGGAGGCCGGGGGAAAGGCGGAGGTGTTAAACTTGCCAAATCGCTCGACGATGCCCGCGAAAAGGCATCCAATATTTTGGGGATGAACCTGATTACGCCTCAAACCGGTGCCCAGGGCAAACTGGTTCGTAAAGTTCTGATACAGGAAGACGTTTATTATCCTGGAAATTCAGAAACCAAAGAGTTTTACCTGAGTATGCTGCTCAACAGGCAGGAAGGCAAGGCAATGATCATGTATTCAACCGAAGGAGGAATGGATATTGAGGACGTAGCTGAACACACTCCTGAAAAGATATTTGTTGAAATTATCGACCGTAAAGTCGGGCTTCAACCTTTCCAGTGCCGCAATGTAGCCTTTAACCTTGGACTTTCGGGTGAAGCACACAAAAACATGGTGAAATTCGTGAAAGGAATTTACGATGCATACATGGGAGCCGATTGCGCCATGCTCGAAATTAACCCGGTACTGAAAACAAGCGACGATAAAATACTTGCCGTCGACTGCAAAATGCGCCTGGATGGGAATGCATTATACCGCCATCCTGATTATACCGCTATGCGCGATATTCATGAAGAGGATCCTTCGGAAGTGGAAGCCGGTAAGTACAACCTTAACTATGTAAAACTGAATGGCAATGTGGGTTGTATGGTTAATGGTGCCGGATTGGCCATGGCAACCATGGATATTATCAAGCAAAGCGGTGGCGATCCCGCCAACTTTCTTGATGTAGGTGGTACTGCCAATGCCGAGCGTGTTGAGCGTGCTTTCCGCATCATTCTCAAAGACCCTGCTGTAAAAGCAATACTTGTAAATATTTTCGGAGGTATTGTGCGTTGCGACCGTGTTGCCCAGGGGATTGTAGATGCTTATAAGAATATCGGTAACATCCCAATTCCAATAATCGTAAGGTTGCAGGGAACTAATGCTGAAGAAGCCAAGGAACTGATAAATAATTCGGGATTGGCTGTTTATTCAGCTACAACTTTGCAGGAAGCTGCGGATCTGGTTAACAAAGTACTTCAAAATTGATTAGTTGATATATGGGATTGCAAATCCCTGGCTCTTCAGGTGCGGATCACAGATCCGCACCAACCACAGGTTACGGAACAATAAATGATACTGCGTCCAATGTGACAGTGTTCAGATTAGGGAATTCGCGTTTGCCGGTTTCAGGATTATCATAATCGTTGCTCCAGAACGAATCGCCGTAAACCCTTGCGTACACAATATCCCCCGCAGTAAATCCCATTTCCTGTAAGTCTTTTATTCCAAGTACCAGCTCAGCAGAATTTGACGGGTGTTTATACACTGTTGAATATATTGTATAGTTGAAAAAACTTACTGAAGGACTTTTACTGTAAAATACACGGATGTACCTGGGTACTTGGTTTGTGGGAGCCGGAGTAGTAGTTATTGTTAATTTACTGTTGGATGATCCGGAAGTACTTGTTAAGCCAGTGATTGTGGTTGTAGAAAGCTGCCCTAACGAAGGAGAAGGTGTAATAACGGTACTGCTGCCCGTATTTGAATGTACCACGCCCAATTTATTAAATTTCCCAAAACCTGCTTTTTCGAAACTGAGGGTATAGGTTCCAAAAGGTATGTCAGGTAAAACAAATGATCCTTCAGCATTAGTGAATGTTGAAATCAAGGGGCTGCTTCCTGCAAAAGATACCATCATTCCGTCCTTTGGCAAGGGGTTAGTGCCTTCGTCGTATAAATTAACTGAGCCGATAATATTTGCTTTTGTAGCCGGCTCAACAGGATCGTCGTTTTGGCAGCTGCTGCAAAACAAAATAGCAGAAAAGAGTAAAATCAGAATTGTTTTGTGGGAGTAGGATTTCATCTATACTGATTATTATTGTAAGTAAAATGGTTTATAAAGGTTTAATGTAGTTGGTAGCTTAAGGAATAATGCAAAAGTAAAAGAATTACGTTAGACTTAATATATTATTGAGAATTTAAAGCTCTATTATTTCGACCTTAATAAGAGGAGTTTATTACATTCCGTTAATTGGCACTCTTATTCATTCAGCAACAACTCAATACACTTTACAATCCTGGAATCCCGGGTCACCTGTTTTTTAGATGAAGAAATCCATTCAACATATTCTTGAATGTATAATATTTTGATGTGCTAAAATAGTTATGACATCACAAAAGATTTCATTAAAAACAAAATCATAATTAGCTCCATGAATTAATTCGAACATTAATTCATGTTTATCTCTTTGTCCTTTTCCCTTGATGGAAAAGTACCAAAAGATCAAGTCTTTATAAAAATGCCTGCGTTTCGAAGCCAGAGGTATCTCCTCCCAATACAAGGCATGGAAAAGCACAGCAAATCTTTACAGTATGCCTTGCTGTGTATTGCTACGCACATGTCATTCGCACATACCTCCGGCTTCGAAACGCAGGCGCATTTTTATTAGGCCGGTCCCTTCTAAGAGAGTTTCCTCTTTTAGTAACATAGCGTAATAACGATTTAGGTTTTCAGGGTGATTTTCAGGGTGTAGGGATCGGCCTGATAAAAATTTCACAACAGTAGACGAAGGTAAACAGCGCGGGCATGTGCTTAGCAAAACACCAGCCTCACGTGCTGCATGAATTTGGGAATATCTATCAGGCCCATCCCAATTTATTGGGATCACGAGCTTTACCGAGTCGTACATCTGTGTGAAATTTATATTAAGCCTAGACTTTTTATTCGCCCATTGCTTATTTTTAAAGGAGCTCATGAGATCGCTTCGTTAAGTTGGTCCTTTTGTGTTATGACAAAAGGACAAGAAAAAAATAAAAAATAGAATTTAGATTCATGTATTCTTTTCCCTGCACATCAAAATATTATTTAGCCAGATTCTGGTTGGGTGAAATTTTAATTTAAACCCGTCCTTATTAAATCAAACGCTTTCCTATTAGGCCAAAGATTTCAATTCTATTATCTTTGCACCTCAATTTTAAAGCCATTTACATGCAGACAGCCGAACGCAGCTCCGGGCACGATCCTTCGGAGCAGGTAATTTATAACCGATGCCTTTTTGCTTACAAGGCTGCTTCTGAAATAGTTAATGGTGCCATTATTGAATTGGGCAGCGGCGAAGGATACGGAATACAGATACTGGCTCCCCTTGCTAAGCAGTATCTGGCTGTTGATAAATATGATACGGATATTTCGGGCCATGCCAATGTAGAATTCCGCAAACAATTACTACCTTCACTTGCCGGCATTGCTGATAACAGTTTCGATTTTGCGGTTACTTTCCAGGTTATTGAGCATATTCAGGATGACAATACCTTTGTTAAAGAGATACACCGTGTATTGCTGCCGGGTGGAAAGTTGCTTTTAACCACTCCCAACCGCCCCATGTCGCTCACACGCAACCCATGGCATATCCGCGAATACACAGCCGCTGAACTTTCAGCTACAATTGGAAAAAGCTTTGGTAAGGTTAAAGTTAAAGGTGTATTCGGTAGCCCGGTTGTTATGGAATACCACGAGCGAAACAAGGCTTCAGTGCAAAGAATTACCAGATTCGACATTTTGAATTTACAATACAGGCTTCCACGTCAGCTTTTGCAAATACCTTATGATATTATGAACAGGCTAAACCGTCGAAGACTGCTGGAAGGCAATACTGAAATCGTAAATAAAGTTTCGCTTTCGGATTTCTTCCTGAAAGACACTACAGATAACTGTTTTGACCTGTTCATAGTTGCAACTAAAAAGGATTAAAGGTTCACCACAGAGCCACGGAGGACACTGAGGAGCACAGAGGTAATCTTGCTTTCAGCGCATTTCAGCGCACAGAAAATCTTTATAGCGAGGATTTTCCTTGTAAATTAGTTTTTTTGCTTTAAATGAAGTATTTTATATTTAGTTTAATTTATACATATTCAGGTATTTATGAATTTATGAATCCTTATGACTGAAAACGGATTATCCTTTACATCTTAATTTTTGTCGTTTCCGAAAAATCGTTTTTTTTGCCCAAATTTCAACATTTTGTTGAAATAAATATAAACTTCCATATATTTGATGCACCTCAAATTACATAACCAAACCAAATTATTTTAGCTTATGAAGAGAATTTTCGCACTGATTGCTTTCGCTTTGGCTGCCTTTCCGGTTTTTGCCAGTGAAGCCGACCTCAAAATCCCTGATCTTTCACCCGAGCAAAACAACCTGCTTTTGTATGGATTTGTGATATGTATCCTCGGATTGCTGTTTGGGTATTACCAATTCAGCATGGTTAAAAAACTCAAGGCACACAAGAGTATGCTTGATGTTGCCCATATTATCTTTGAGACATGCAAAACATACCTTATCCAGCAAGGGAAATTCCTTGTTATCCTGTTTGCTTTCATTGCAGCATGTATTGCTTTTTATTTTGGTTTCCTACAGCACATGGGTTTTGGCGGTGTACTGCTTATCCTGATGTGGTCGGTAATCGGAATTCTGGGTTCATACGGCGTTGCCTGGTTCGGTATTCGTATGAATACGCTGGCTAACAGCCGTATGGCTTTTGCCTCGCTGGAGCGTAAACCGATTAAATTGCTCAATATCCCTCTTGATGCAGGTATGAGTATCGGGGTTCTGCTTGTAAGCGTTGAACTTATCATGATGCTTATCATCCTGTTGTTTATTCCACGCGAATTTGCCGGTGCCAGTTTTATCGGTTTTGCCATAGGTGAATCACTGGGAGCATCAGCACTGCGTATTGCAGGAGGTATTTTTACCAAGATTGCCGATATAGGTTCTGACCTGATGAAAGTTGTTTTCAAAATTAAAGAAGACGATCCGCGCAACCCGGGTGTAATTGCCGATTGTACGGGCGATAATGCAGGTGATAGCGTTGGCCCCACAGCCGATGGTTTCGAAACTTATGGTGTTACAGGTGTAGCACTGATCAGCTTTATAGTGCTGGCAGTTATGCAGGTAGCCGATCAAACGCTTCTGCTTACCTGGATTTTCCTTATGCGTATCCTGATGGTTATTACGTCAATAGTTGCGTTTTATATAAACAAGCTGTTAACGAATGCAAAATACCGTGATGCCGTGGATATGGATTTCGAAAAACCTCTTACTTCACTGGTTTGGATTACTTCTGTTCTTTCAATCGTGGTAACTTTTGCCGCCAGCTATGTCATGCTTGGCGATCTGCCCAATAATCTGTGGCTCACTTTATCTGTTATCATTAGTTGCGGTACGCTGGGAGCAGCACTTATTCCTGAATTTACCAAGATATTTACCAGCCCAAAATCGCACCACGTTAACGAAATTGTCACGGCTTCGCGCGAAGGCGGAGCATCGCTCAATATTCTTTCGGGTTTAGTTGCTGGTAACTTCAGCGCTTTCTGGCAGGGCATGGTATTCCTTGTTTTGATGTTCGTAGCGTATGTTGCATCTACATACGGACTTGATGCGCTCATGATCTATCCATCCATTTTTGCTTTCGGTCTTGTTGCCTTCGGTTTCCTTGGCATGGGTCCTGTTACTATTGCCGTTGACAGTTACGGCCCGGTTACCGACAACGCACAAAGCATCTATGAACTTTCGCTGATTGAGGAAAACCCAAATATTTCAAAAGAAATTGAAAGGGATTTCGGATTTAAGCCCGATTTCGAAAATGCAAAGCATTATCTTGAAGCCAACGACGGAGCAGGAAATACTTTTAAGGCTACGGCAAAACCTGTACTTATCGGTACTGCAGTGGTAGGGGCAACTACCATGATCTTTTCACTTATCCTGGTTATTCAGCAAAAATTCGGCATTCAGCCCGAAACCATTCTAAATGTCCTCAACCCTTATACAATCCTGGGCTTCCTGGCTGGTGGATCGGTAATATACTGGTTTACGGGTGCATCCATACAGGCTGTTACTACCGGGGCGTATCGTGCAGTTGAATACATCAAGAAGAACATTCATCTCGACGAAGGTGCTGACAGCAGTGCTTCCATCGAAACATCCAAGGAAGTGGTGAAGATATGTACACAATATGCCCAGACAGGTATGTTCAATATTTTTATAGCCATCTTCTCTTTTGCTCTGGCCTTTGCATTCTTTGCCGGTTACCGCGATCTGGCTGCCACAACACCTGCTATTATGTATGCAGCAACTTCATTCTTTGTGAGTTACCTGATTTCGATAGCTGTTTTCGGACTTTTCCAGGCTCTTTTTATGGCTAATGCCGGCGGAGCATGGGACAATGCCAAAAAAGTAGTTGAAGTTGACCTTCGTGAAAAAGGTACACCGTTGCACGAAGCATCCATTGTTGGCGATACAGTGGGCGATCCTTTCAAAGACACTTCTTCAGTTGCGCTGAATCCGATCATTAAATTCACCACACTTTTCGGCTTGCTGGCTATGGAGATTGCAATCTCGGATAGTTTCTATTCCATTGCACCTTATGTAGGCGCTATTTTCTTCGCTGTAGCCTTGTATTTTGTTTATCGCTCATTTTATAAGATGCGGATTGTGAAATAGTAAATGTGACAATCAAATTTTAGCCCCGTTGCTTTTTGGAGTGACGGGGCTTTCTTTTTTTTAGTTCTGCTGTAAACTTATTGGGCCAATTCAGTTTGTCGGAAGACAGAAGACGGAAGACGTAAGACGGAAAACGCAAGGTGGAAGACGGAAGTCAGAAGACCGAAGACCGAAGACAGAAGACGGAAGACCGAAGTCAGAAGACCGAAGTCAGAAGGCGGAAGACCGAAGACCGAAGACGGAAGACCGAAGACCGAAGACGGAAGACCGAAGACCGAAGACGGAAGACGGAAGACCGAAGTCAGAAGACCGTAGTCAGAAGACGGAAGACGGAAGACCGAAGACGGAAGTCAGAAGACCGAAGACGGAAGTCAGAAGACGGAAGACGCAAGGTGGAAGACGGAAGACGGAAGACGGAAGACCGAAGTTTTAATCCTTATTGAACCTCCTTTTAAACTTACTTTCTCCATCCATCAGCACCTCAATAATATACCGCCCTTTTTGCAGGTAGCCCACATCGTATATGAACCGGTTTTGCTTTACCGATGTGTAATAATGTTGCTGAACTAAAACCCCATCTGCCGTGATTTTTACATCCATAGTACCGGGTTTATCGGCATGTACATCTCCACTTCGTACCAGAATTCAAGGCCATCGCCTGTGGTATCGCTCAGCAAAAGTGCATAGGTGCCGGGATTGAGCGTGAGCGTACCGTTATACATTGTTTTAGGTTTCATGTCCGAAGGCTTCTTGTCGAAAACCAGGTTGCCTTTGTTATCAATAATTTTTATTTCATTTTCACCGGGTTTGTTGTTTGTAAGCAGCTGCAACACCATTTGCTGAGGCAAAACGGGAGGAGGCGTAAATGTTGAGCTTCGTGTATTATCGCCGTCCCATCCATCTTTTTTGCCGTTTGGTTTACTTATGTAAACTGTCGGGTTTGAAGGGTTTGAAGGGTTTCGGGGTTGCAAATTTACCTTGGGTGGATTCGCTTCCCCAGGTTCAGTTTCGCGGGTTCATATAGATCTATCATAATTCCATTATAACAATAACAAATTAACAATTTTTCAATATCAAATTTCAAAAAAGTTTACTTTGGCATTTCCCAGATTCGGAGTACTTTTGCCACCTCAAAAAGGAAGCACAGTCAATAAATACTTTTATAGCACTACATCATGGGAAGAGCATTTGAGTTTCGCAAAGCACGCAAAATGAAACGCTGGGGCAATATGGCAAGGGTTTTTACCCGCCTGGGCAAGGATATCGAAATGGCGGTGAAATCCGGCGGACCTGATCCCGGCGGAAACGCACGCCTTCGCCTTCTTATACAGACTGCCCGTAGTGAAAATATGCCTAAAGATAATATTGACCGGGCCATAAAACGTGCTGTTTCCAAAGATTCGTCCGATTATAAAGAAGTTGTTTACGAAGGGTATGCTCCTCATGGTGTGGCTGTTGTTGTAGAAACTGCTACCGATAATCCAACACGCACCGTTGCCAATGTACGCATGTATTTTAACAAGTATGGAGGCAGCTTAGGTACAACCGGAATGTCGGATTTCCTATTTGACCGTAAATGTACATTTAAGGTTGCCTTAAAGGATGGTATTGATATTGAAGAACTTGAACTCGAAATGATCGATTTTGGGTTGGATGAAATTTTTGTTGATGAGGGGGAAATTGTGATTTATGCTGATTTTCACAATTTCGGTTCCATTCAGAAATATCTGGAAGACAATACGTTTGAAATTAAAACCTTTGCTTTCGAGCGCATCCCCAACGATACAAAGGAGTTAAATGAGGAACAGCAGGCTGATGTGGAAAAACTTCTTGAAAAAATGGAAGAGGATGATGATGTGATCAATGTGTTTCACAATATGAAGTAAATATAACTTTGCCGCAAGGCTCAAAGATTAGCACTAAGCAGCAGTTAGCAACAACCCGCTCGAAAAATTCCGGACAATAATTAGTTTTGAAAATGTTAACTTTACAGTTAACTTTGCTGCATGGAATTTGTTGAAAGGAAAATCATATTTCATGGGAGCCATTTTGTTGACTGATATCTTGAACAAACAACAAAAGTTCAGGAGAAGATAGAATTTGTGTTTCACATAATCAAACGGGTTGAGAGAGTATCGAAAAAATTCATCAGTCCAATGGAAAACACAGATGGACTTTATGAAATCAGAGTCGAATACGGTTCCAATATCTACAGAATTTTCTGCTGCTTTGATGAAGGGAGAATAGTTGTTTTGTTCAACGCATTTCAGAAAAAGACACACAAAACTCCGCAAAAGGAAATCGAGAAAGCTCTCAGATTAAAACGAGAGTATTTTGAACTTAAAAAAACTCAGGAAAATGAAAAAAGAAGCAATAAGAAAAGCTAAAGCGTTTGACGAACTTTTGGACATCAAATATGGTAAAGCAGGTTCTTCCATACGAGACGAGTATGAAGCCAAAGCTACCTATTTTTTTATTTCCGAAATGTTGAAAGAAGCCAGAAAGGATGCTCATATCACACAAGAGCAGTTAGCCGACAAAATCGGAACAAAGAAAAGCTATATTTCCAGGCTTGAAAACGGGAAAGTTGACATTCAGTTATCGACTCTGTTCAAAATCTTTGAAACTGGCCTAGGTAGAAAGATTCAATTGACAATCTTATAAAAACCAAGGGCTGTTGCAACAAAGGATATAAAAAAAGGCAGGAGAAGTACATAATTGAAAGCTCGTAACCCGTCCGCCTGAAGCGCATTGGTATGACAGCGGACTACCACGTTTGTCGGCAGCACCATTGCTAACAAGGATTTTTGCTTTCAGCAACTTTTTATCTGCCGGAGCTCCGCCCCAGTCCACCTTGAAAACTAACGACACCCTTTAGGTCGGCACCAAGCTTTGCAGCATTTAGTACAACATTTCCGCCAAAACAATAGCCTGCGGGTGTGCAGATACTTAAAAACGGTTGGTTTTCTTATTTGGGTTCAGGTTAAGTGTGCAGATACCCTGCGGGTGAGGTTAAGTGTGCAGACACCCTGCGGGTGTGCAGACACTTAAAAGATTTTTTTCAGAACGGCATCTACTTCTTCAACCGATGCGTTAATTTCAAAAACAGCCGAAGGAGTAAGATAATGAAGTGCTTTTCCGCTTTTAAACCGTTCCTCACCACCACCGGTAATATTAAGCATAACAATGGCTTCGGGTTCAATTTTGTTTTCGTTTACAGCTTGTAAAAGTGACGCAACAGCCACGGCAGCAGCAGGATGAATGTCATTGCCTTCGTGTTCGAGAAAAAGTGCTGCTGCTTTTCGTGCTTCTTCGTTGGTGACTGCCAGAACTTCGCCATTGGTCTCGGTAAGGGCATCGAAAAGTCCGCCTACAGGAGGGTAGGGGGGCTTGCGGTTCGAAAGCACCTTGGCATCAATTATTTCGACTTCTCGGCGTGCGGTTTCGTCATCGAACGGAAGCATATCACGCGAGTTAGCCTTCCAGGCATTCATGATGGGTAAGAAAGGGCTGTTCTGCGAAACCATCAGTTTCATCATTTTGGTACCGAAACGGCCGTCGGCAATCAGCCGCAGGTTGGCTTCCCAAGCGGCAATGGCACCGGTTCCGCTTCCGACAGCCTGGAAATAGTAATCGGGAATGGTACCGATATGTGTGGTGGCAGAAAGCATGGTAGTGCCCATTCCATCGCGGCGGGCTACATTCTTAGCTCCGCCTTCGGCTACAAAGCCTTCGCACTGGCATGCCAGGTTCGAGAGGTGAATGGCATCGAAATAATCGCTGCCTTTGGCTGATGAAATCAGTTTTACACACTTATTCATTGGTTTCTCGGACCATAAAGCATCCAGGTTGTCTTCGGGAACACACAGCAGCAAAGGGATATGGTTATCGGAACATACTTTTGCGAAAGCCCGTGCCGTATTGCCTGCAGAAGCTACCACCAGTATTTTCGATTGTTTCGGATCCATGCGGCCACACACCGAATATGCCTCGGTTTCCTTAAAGGAACAGGTGGTCATAAAAGCTTCTTTTTCGGGCCAGTAACCGCTGAAGGTGATATACAGGTTTTTAAGTCCTATCGCTGTTGCAAGCCCTGTACTTTTGTAGGTTACCGGTGCCGAAGAGCCCTGTAGCATGCGGTTAACAGGCAGCCAGTCGGCGAAACGGTATATGCCGTAGGAAGCATCTTTTGGGTTTATTTGCTTATGCTTGTAGATGGCTCGGATCAAACCGGGTTTCGACTGGTTTGGCGCATCGAGCAGCCAGCCGGTGTCTTCAGATAGTTCGCCTGATACGAGGGATTGCAGAGTGTATTCAGTGGGGTGAAATTCCATGTTTTTTTTCTGATTGGGGATAAATGGGGGCAAAGGTAGGAAAAAGGGATTAGGATTTGGGGGTTGGGGGTTGGGGTTGGGAGGGTTTGAAGGGTTTGAAGGGTTTGAAGGGTTTCGGGTTTGAAGGGTTTCGGGTTTGAAGGGTTTCGGGTTTCGGGTTTGAAGGGTTTGAAGGGTTTCGGGTTTCGGGTTTGAAGGGTTTCGGGTTTGAAGGGTTTCGGGTTTCGGGTTTGAAGGGTTTGAATGGTTTCGGGTTTGGGGTTTGAAGGGTGAAGGGTTTCGGGGCATTGAGCGGAGTTTGTTAAGCGAAGTCGGAAACAAGTTGATGTGCCGGGTTTGGTCGCTTCGGCAGTATTTTTCGCAATGAAATACTCGTTTTGCGGCCTCGCGATGACGTGCTGAGAAAGGTTTTTTTTTTGGTTGCGGCTTATTTAGAATGATTATACCATAATGCTAAAAACGGGTGTGAAAAGATATAGATAAGTTATTAAAATAGTAGAAATAATTTGCTGTATTTGTATTCCTTAAACGGGACGGAATTTAAAAAATGTCCCTAAATGGAAAAAAATGATTTACATATAATAAGGAATTCATATAGTATCGCGTTCATAATAAGCGATTTATTATTTCTGGCACTATATTGGCTGTTATAATCCGGGAACTTTGATACTGCGTATAAACTACCGATACTAGCGAAACTACCTGGAATTTGGAGCACTATTTATTTACGTTACAAATAACCTTTCGAAAAACGAATTCAATGCATACAAAATATACTTTATCAGCGAAAAGAACCCGTAAATTACTTCAGCATACATGTTTTTAGCTTAAAGCAATAAACACTGAACGCTACTAATTGTTTTTTACAGAATGGGATTCTTTACGCGCAACTCTATACACAGCATTATACTTACTTTGGTGAGTATAATGTTGTTTTGCGTTGCGGAAGTAAAAGGGCAGGTTACTACCAACGGAGGTTCCGGGCTGGCTCTCAATTATCCCACCTTAGCTGCGGCAATTACGGCATTGAATCCTCCTACAGTTATCACAAGCCCGGTAATTATTACTTTAACAGGAAATGAAACTGCACCTCCGGGCGGGTATGTTATCAATCAACTGGGAGGCACAGCAGCAAATACAATTACACTCGATGGAGCAGGTTTTACTGTAACCGCTGGTTTACAGGCTGCAGGCAGTAATAGTGACGCTGTTTTTAAATTAGTTGGTACCGATTATGTTTCAATACTGAATTTCGTAATACAGGAAAACCCTGGCAATACCGTAACTGCTGCCGGGGTAACAAATACAATGACAGAGTGGGGCATTGGCCTGTTTTTTGCCACTTTAACCAATGGCGCACAGCGCAATACGATTCAGAATAATACAATTTCATTAAACAGAAATTATATCAATTCCTTCGGCATTTATAGTAACGTCAGGCACTCAGCTACCGTTCCAGGTACTCTCGAAAGTATTACTCATGTAAATGGCAGTAACAGCAATAATGCCATTTACAATAACCAGATCAGTAATGTTAGTGTGGGGATATTATTTGTTGGGGCAGTAACTAATTTTATGGATACCGGTAATGATATCGGTGGTTCCTTAGCCACAATGGGTAATACCATTACAAACTGGGGCAATACATTACCAAACAGTGGAGCATTCTGTTATGTACCGGCATCACTCATTCCCGGGCCACCAACATTGCTAGCCTCTATTGTTGGCATCTACACCGACAATCAGAAAAGCTTGAATATCAGTTACAATACTGTTACAAGTGCCGTGTTGGGGGCTAACACTGTTGAGCTCAGAGGAATTTACATGAATTTTACCGCTCCTCCTACCGGCATTAATTTTGCAAACAACATTACTCATAACACAGTTTCAATTTCTTCTGCATCTATAATTGCATCTACATCTTCAAACTCTTTTTTCGAAGGGATCAGAGCTAATGGCACGGGTGGCTTGCCAAATGTAACGATAAATATTGACGACAACACTGTACAAAATTGCGCCATCAGCGGCCCTAACTCAGCAACCTCGTTGATAGCTATCTGGCATTCAGTTACTTGTGGAGTACTAAGTATAAGCAATAATATTATTCGAAACAACACCTCAACCGCAATCACCGGCGGTTTTGCCGGCATTCGCAATAGCACTGATGTGATAAGCTCAATTGCAATACTGAACAACCAGGTTGGTAATGCAAGCGGCAACGCGATATCTTTCAGTGCAGCAACATCAGGTCCTGTTTATGGCATTTCAATTATACGGGGAGCTGCAACCAGTTTGCTTTCCATTTCCGGCAATAATGTACAGGGGATTTCTCAAGCAGTACCCGGATCTAATCACCATTACTACATCGAACTAGCAATTAATTGTAAATCTAAAGAGCAAACAATCAGTAATAATAAATTTACTAATCTGGATGCAAACACAACCGGAAATGTTTATTTTATTTATAACATATCCGTTTTACCTATAGGAGGTATCCAGACCGTAAATAACAATTCTATTCAAACAGCATTTAAAAAATCGGCTTCTCTCGCTAATACAAGTGTATATTTACACCTGTCAACAACTTTTGCAGATCCAACTTCAACTATAACTCACACCAACAATAATTTTTCCAATATTACGCTTACCGGTACAACAAAAATGGATGGATGGCAGCTGATGAACGCTGTTTCCACTTCCAAAACCTGTAGTAACAATATTTTTTCGAACTGGACTTGCGGGACAGGCGATGTGGTTGTGATGCAAATCAATTCCGGGATCAGCACAGTATCTAACAATACGATATCAGATATTTCCTCAAATGGAGGAACTATCACAGGTATTTTTATGACCAATATTCCAGGCACAGCCATTATTAAATCAAATACGATCAGCGGTTTGGCGGGTAAAGCTACAGGTACAGTTGCAGGTATCAAATCCCGCAACCCGAATGCAACTATTTCGGGTAATAAAATTTTTAATTTATCTAATACAACTCCTACACCTTTACCATCAGGATTAGTACATGGAATATCTGTTGATAATACGGTAGCTGGGACTGTAACTCTAAGCAATAACTATATAGGTGATCTGCGTTCACCGAATACCAATATAGTCAACCCAACGGATTCATATACTGTGGTTGGATTAAATCTGAACAGTACTGTCAGCACTACTACCATAAATGCTTATTACAACACAGTCTGGCTCAATGCCAGCATTGTCGCCAACCTGAGTTTCGGGTCATGCGCCGTTTTCGCTTCTGTACTTCCAACAGTAAACCTGAGGAATAATATTTTTGTAAATAAATCTGTTCCTAAGGGAGTAGGTATGACTGTTGCATACCGAAGAGGTACACCAAGCCTCCCTACTTACGCAAACGCGTCAAATAATAACCTTTTCTATGCCGGTACACCTGGCACAAACAATTTGATTTTTTATGATGGCCTGAACAGTATATTCGATTTGAAAAATTATCAATTGATAGTTGGTCCGAATCGCGACAAATTTTCGATAACCGAAGATCCTCCTTTTTTAAGCACTGTAGGATCGGACTCGTTATTTCTGCATATTAATACTGCATGTTTAAGCACTCCCACGGCGATTGAAAGCGGCGCAGCCCCTAT